>SVRE01000007.1 GCA_015065005.1 Oscillospiraceae bacterium | reverse complement strand
GAATTTCGGTGCAAATACTATATGATACTGACACCTATATTTTGAGTGTGCGTTGCTTCTTATTTCATTCTTTTCCATAAAAATTAATCCTCCTGTATTTTAGTAATGCGGTCGCCAAACCACTACTTTTATATCAGGAGGCTTAATTTTTGTAAACTTCTCTTGGGCTTGTGTAAAGCTCGCCCGAATTTATTGTAGTTCCTCGCGTCTTTTTCCCCTAGTAGAACTAGGGGTTTTTTCCACGCCTTAAAGGCACCAAGTAAAGGAACTCACCGACAATTTTATCGGTGAGTTCCTTGAAAATTTGTAATCAATCAGTAACAGGTTCTAAGCTTAATACGATTTTTTCTACTTCATCCCAACCCAAAGCTTCATCACAGCTCATGTTGAATGAATACCCGTACTCCAACCATTTTATGGTGTATGTGTTGTTCTTCAAGACGTAATAAACCTTTTGTTCTCCTATGTATGCGGTTTGATAAGATGCGTTTTCCGTATCTAATATAATGTCGTTGCTATCAATTACCTGCTGTGCCAAATCAATTATGTAAGTATCGTTCGACCAAGCAGCCCAAATATTGTATTTGTTTGTGACTTTATCAAGTTGTACATAGTTGTTTTTGTTTATATAAGATGGCATATATTCTGTTTCTATTGTGGTGGGATATGTAATCGGAGCTTGTGTTATGTCAGAGCCAGATGTATTTGTGTCCGCTCCATCGTTTTCTACAATGATAAACTGTGTAAAGGTTTCATATGCTTTGACAAAAAAGTCAGCAACAGCCTGTCGTATCTCAGCGGAAACAGTAAACATTATTGAAAGACTTAGAATAACAGCAGCTATAAAAGCAATTGCAACTTTTTTTGGAAAATGCTTCTTTTGGGCAGCCTTTCCCGAGTTTATGGTGTTTTTAATTCTTTCTTTAAAGCTTTCGCTTGCTTTTATGTTAGGGTATTCCATAGCTTCAATTTCTTTGATTTCAGCTAAAATGCTTTCAAGCAGGCATTCCTTAAGCATTGCATTGTCAACAGTACTCATAAATCAACATCACCAAACCTTTCCTTTAAGATGCCCCTTCCGCGCCTAAATCTCGTTTCAACTGTTTTAAATGGCAAGACCAATTCTTTAGCGATTTCCTTTAATGTTCTGTCAAAACCTACATAAAGAGTCAAAACATCCTTGTATATCGGGGGCAAAGTATTTATGCAAGTTAATAGTATTTTCTTTGTCTCTTTTTCAATCATTTCATCTTCTAAATCGTATTTGGATGATAGATTAAACAATTCATCAAAATTAACCGTTTTGTGCTTGCTTTTCAGCTTTTTAATGCGAAATGCACTGTTTCTTATGCAGATAAAAAGATACGGTTTTGTTTCATTCTCGTTATCCATTGGAATAGAACAACCTCCGCTGATACTGCTTAAAAACACGTCGTTAACCGCATCCTCAGCATCATCTTCATTTTTTAAGTAGTAATAAGCCATTTTAAGCATCCAATCAAGATACGTTTCATATATTTTGGTGATTTTGGCTCGATCCTCTTCTGTTTCAAGCAAAGCTAAATAGAGTAGAAGCATTATTTTCACATCCTTAAAAATTTTTTAACAGTATATCATACAATTATTCACAAGTCAACTTGTTTTTGAATTGTGAACGATTTGTAAAATTAAAAATATTTTCCAAAATTTGAAGGATTTTGACAAAAAATCCCCTATTTAATTATAGAGAACGGAATAGAAAGGAGGTGAATTTATGAAAATGCGTAACAGAATACTTTCTCTTACGTTGCTTGCGATATTAATGGTTTCTTTGGCAATGTCTGCATTTGCTACAACTGAGGGTGGCATAACTCCATACTTTAATAATATGAGCACGGCGGAAGCGACTTTTATTATTGATGAAAATGGTATTGGAACTATTACATATACTTGCAGAGGATATAGAGGAATAACAACAAGCATCGTAGTAGACACTAAGATTGAAAAGCAATCAGGCTCTTCTTGGGTACAGGTTGAGGGGGCTTCTTGGACAGATCGATCAACATTGTATTATTGCATTAATGAACATTCTGTTCAATTAACAGAAGGTGGTACCTACAAGGCTACATTAACATATACTGTTTCAGGTAGCGGTGGTGCAGACGATGTTATCACAAGAGAAATCGAAAAAACATACTAAATTGTTGGCATTTGGCTACTTTAAGTAGTAGCCAAATGTCCAAACCAAACAAAAATTTTATAAAGAAATCAAAAGGAGAATTATTATGAAACAAGAAGTTAAATTGACAGTTAAAATGTTGGCTTTCGTTATGGCATTATTAATTCTCATAGTATCATTACCTGTATCAGCCCTCGCAAATGTGATTAGCGAAGAAACAAGCGATACAAGTACAGATAATGTAAGCACAAATGCTGATATTGAAGGCGAACCGACTACAAAGGATGTTATTGTATTAGAAGAGGACGAAGCATTAAGGGAAGAAAATATTAAGCATTTCAAACTGTCTGACGGAACAACAAAGGCGGTTGTATACTCGCAGGCAGTACACTATAAGGATGCAGACGGAAAATGGGTAGATATCGATAATGCTCTCACTTTAAACGGAAGTGAATATTCCGCCGGCAACAAATCAGAAATTAAATTTGCAAATAAGTCAGGCTCTTCGGGGCTTGTTAGTATAAATGACGGGGGATATAAAATAGATTTTACTCCCCTAAACACAAACAAGGTAAGCGTGAAAATCGAAAATCCTCAAAGCAATAATAGCCGTAAGTTTGAGGATGTGTCCGTGCTTAATAACCTTGTGTCAAAGGCTATTTATGAAAACATCTATGACGGAATAGATATAGAATACATACTCGTAGGCAATAATATTAAGGAAAATATTATTGTCAAAGAAAAGCAAGACACATATACCTTCTCATTTGAGCTTAAGCTTAATAAGTTAAGCGCTGAGCTTGTAAACGGAGCAATCCTTCTATCCGACTACGATAGCGGCGAGCAAGTATATAAAATCCCCGCGCCATATATGCTTGATGCAAATAACGCATACAGCAATAGCGTGGAATATACCCTTACCCAAAACAGCAAATGGAAATATACCCTCACCGTAACCGCAAGCGCCGATTGGATAAACGCGGACACTACATCTCTTCCGGTAACTATTGACCCAGCAGTTTATGTAAACGAGAGTTATATTGAAGATTACACCGTAAATGAAGAAGCTCCATATACAGAAACGACATTAAGTGTTGGTCTAGGATACAGGGCATATATACAAATAAATACACTTCCAGCCTTACCGAGTGATGCTTATGTTACATCAGCGAAACTTTCAATGCATCCAGTTGTTGCTGGCGAAAATTACATAGGAATATACAATGACGGAGAGTATACTCCCGAGGACTATAATATAGTGAAATTTACCGACGAATGGTACGATTGGGAGTTTTCCAATATTTTGAAAAAATGGTATTCGAATTCTATGAACAGCGGAACCTTGATTTTAGATGCAATGGAAGGTGATTATGTAACTCAATTTTGTTCCGTCGATCATCTGGGTGGTCATCCAATAGTGTTAATTTCTTACATAGGTGTTGGTGGATTAGAAGAATATTGGGCATACGCATCACAAAGTGTAGGCATTTCTGGAACAGGAAATATAAATTTAGCATCAGGAAATTTAATATTTACAACACCAACATTAACAACAACAGATAGTTTGTTTGCTTATGCACCCACAATCGTGTATGATTCAGCATATGCAGGAGAATCGTATGAAATAAGTGACGATACTCAAGCAGTGATAGCACAATCTTATATGGGACATGGATTTAAATTAAATCTCAACGAAATTCTTATAGAGAAAAATTATACAATAAATGTTGGTTCGGAATTTTGGAGTATAGACGCAACATATTACGTGTGGATAGATGGCGATGGAACAAGACACACATTTTATCCATCTGAAAAAGAAGAGGAAGAAAATATTTACTACGATGAAGACGGACTTCAATGTAAGCTTACTGTTGAGACCAATAGCATTACAATAAGCGATACGAGTAATAATGTCCGTTTTTTCACAAAGTACAGTTCATCTACATCAAATGAAGATACAGAAGTGTGGTATTTGTCCTCTATTAACGACAAAAATGGTAACAAGCTAAGTTTTACCTTCGATTCAAGCAAACGACCAACAAAAGTTAATGTTACTCCAAACGGATTGAATGCTATAGAAATGCTTACGCTTGCATATGATGGAAGCGGAAGATTATATTTGGTAAGAAACGAAACAAGCGGAGAAGCATGTCTATTAAGGTATTCAAGCACTCCAACAGGAGAAATCAGTGCAATTGGCGGAGCATATTTGAGAGAGGTGCTGTTTTTACATTGTGAAGATACAGTTACACAAAGTATGCTATATGCCTTTGTTGGCGATATAGATAATACATCTGCGGGTATAACGGTTAATGCAATAGCACGATACGAATACGACGAAATTGGCAGACTAATAAAGGTATATGACGCATCATCGGATTATTTTGTAGAGTACAGCTATGTAAACGATAGTATATCCTTAATAAAAGAATATGGAAAGAACCAAGTGCAAGGACAAAGCATTTCTATTGCATATTATAAAGGCTACACGGAGGTTCGAAGCTCTGGTAGTGATGATGTGCTTGATACAAGTGATGATCTAATAAATGTATATACTTTTGATGAAAGCAATCGAACGTTATGTACATACACAACTGACTCATCACGAACAAAAATATACGGCGCTGTAACAGGCGAATATGCCGAGCAAGAAAAGGCAAAGAACAGCTTGGCTATGTCGACTGTAATCAATGGAAACAGTGCAAATTATCTTTTAAACGGTAATTTCGAAGCAAGTGATTCAAGCGTACCTAATTGGACCATAACAGGGGATACATATTTGAGTGGTACAAGCAGCGGGATTGCATGGGATAATGCTAGATTATATATGTACGCTACACCAAATGGAACAACTTCTATATCTCAAACAGTCAAGCTTTCAAAGGGTACTTATACACTGTCTTTAGATATAAACGCACATTCGTCATCTAATTTCCAGATATATTTAAAGGCAATATCAAGCAATAATACATTTATAGAAGAAATTCCAATAAATGAGGTATATGCATCCGGAAGTGGTGGATTTGCAAGCTTTACCTTTGATGTAGACGAAACAACAGCTACCAACTATACAGTGGGAGTATATCTTGTTGCAAATAGTTCCGCAACAGACTCTGATAGCATATCTGTTGATAATATTATGCTTGCTAAGACAACCGGTGTATCTCAATACAATTATGTGAATTATGCGGATTTGGAAAACTATGAAATCGGCACTGACCTTGGAAAATGGAATCTTCCTAGTGGAACAAGCATTGACAATTCTACGCTTTCTATAGGAAATTCAATCGCCATAGCAGGTAGTATAGCATACAAAAGATCCGCAACTCAAACTGTATATACTGCATCACAAGCAGCTATTGATAGATTTACAAATGATATGACATTTGGTAGCGGATCAACGAGTGAAGATGTTGTTTTCGTAATATCTGGCTTTGGAAAAGGAATTGATGCAATGAATACAGGCAAAAGTAAATTTTCCATAGTATTAGATATTACTTATAGGAGTGTAAGCACGCAATTTGAAACGATAAGTACATCTGCTGATTTTTGTGCAAAATCAGAAGGTTGGCAATTTACGAGTGCTACGTTTGTTTTACCAGCAAATTCTATGATAAAAGAAATAAAGGTGCGTTGTGAATATTCAAATAATATAGGCATTGCGTATTTTGATAATATTACTTTAACTTGTGATAAAAAAAGTGGTACAATAAGGTACTTATACAATGATGATGGTAAGTTAAAGGCTACACTAACGGGGACAAATGACGTAGTATTTTATACCTATGAAGGAAATGACGTAACCAACATAATAACAAACAAAACAAAAACTACCTACCAATATGATAGCAATCATAATGTTGTAAGTGAAAAACGGTATAATCATTCTATTGCTCCTTCATATAATATATATGATAGCGATGAGAGTGTTGATACTGACGATGAAGTGTACATAGAAGACATATATGGTCAAAGTCAAGTTTTAAAATCCACTTCCACATATACATATAATAGTTATGGATTAACTGTTGAGGAGCTAACATATGATGCTGCTGATACACAATACGTTAAAACAACATATTTGTACGATACAGTTACATCAAGCAAGCTGTTTGGTGCTTTAAAATCAGAAACCAATTCTTTGGGTAATACAACGGAGTACTTTTATGATAACGCAACAGGACAGCTGATATCTGTTATTGAATCTGATGATACAGGATATTATTACACATATGATAGTATAGGTAACTTGACAATGGTACAGCCTGCAACGGTTAGTACAACTGCACAACCTGTTACAAATTCCTCCAAGGTACAATATGTATATAACTCAAACAATCGGCTTGAAAGCATTATAGCAAACGGAACAACATATAATTTTGCATATGATGAATTCGGCAATCAAGAGTCAGTTGCAATAGGCAGTAGCCAAATCGTATCTCAGGAAACTAACGCATATAACGGAAAGGTAACGAAGGTTACATATGCAAACGGAACAATCGTAGAATATACATATGATCATCTTGAAAGAGTGACGGAAATCAAGTATACAACGGGTGAAGCTGTAACAGTATATAACTATGAGTATGATTCCAATGGAAATTTGTGTAAGTATGTTGACGGTAAAAACGGAACAACCACCATTTACAAATATGATATATCTAACAGACTTGTAAAAATGATAGAATATGACACAGAGGAAATGAAAAATAACTTTGGTGTAAGCTATGATTATAATGAAGAGTCAAGATTGAGTTATTTATATTATTCTCAAGATTATTTGTATGGTACATCCGCTTATGCCAAGCTTAGTAATTACTACAATTTTATATATAATAGCGACAACTCATTAAAGCGTGTTGAAGTGAATGTAGGAAACGCGGAAAAATATAGAATTAATTACACATACGATGATTTTAGAAGATATGCAAATAAGGTTGTTGAGTTCGGTAATATAGATAACGTGACTGCATATAATTATCTCTCATCATCAAATGCTACATCTGCTTTAATTTCACAGTATACAACAAGTGTGTCAAATGATACGGGAACATTGTCATCTCAAACATTTAAGTATACCTATGACGAAACAAACCAAAACATAACGGAAATAAGGGACGCTAATAATAATCTATTGTATAGGTACACCTATGACAGTCTTGACAGGCTTGTACGAGAGGATAACAGCGTAACAAACAGAACGTATTTGTACACTTATGACAACAACGGAAATATTAGGGATGAAATAGTCTTTGTCTACACATTGGGAGATGCATACGATTCAACGTTTGTTGAAAGTAATCTTTGGTCATATGGCAATTCTCAATGGGGAGATCAGCTGACAAACTATAATGGTGGAACTATAACCTATGACAGTATGGGCAATCCAACGGGATATTACAATGGCTTGGAATTCACATGGGATAATGTAAATAATCTTGTAAGTACTAACGATGGATGGTGGATTAACTCCTATACCTATAATGACAGTGGCATAAGAACAAGCAAAACAATTTACGGTGTAACTCATATCTATCACTTAGACGGAACAAGGATTTTAAGTGAAGAATACGGAAACAAGCTGATATTGTATATTTATGACGAATCAGGCAGTATTATCGGTATGGCATATAGAACAAGCTCCTATACATCTGGAGTGTTTGACTATTACCTCTTTACAAAAAATCTACAAGGTGATATAATAGGTATATACGACACAAGCGGAAATTGTGTTGCAAGCTATACATATAACGCTTGGGGTGAATGTACAGTTACCAACAACACATCTGCCAATATAGGTAATATTAACCCATTCAGATATAGAGGCTATTATTTCGACACCGAAACAGGCTTCTATTACTTAAATGCAAGATATTACGACCCACAAATTAAGAGGTTTATTAATGCAGATGACAGAATGTTAGCGGGTGATGTTAATGGAGCAAATCTATTTGCATATTGTGGGAATAATCCAGTAAATAGAACGGATCCTGTTGGGGAAGCTTGGTGGCATTGGGCAATAGCAGGAGCTATTGTAGTGGCATGTGCTGTTGCTGTAGTAGTTACCGCAGGAGGTGCAACGGCCGGCATTGCGGCAGTTGCTTCGGTAGCTAACGGTATGGCTGCAGCAACGACTGCTTCTACAGTTGCAGCAGGGGCATTTATAGGTTCTTCTGTTGCCTTAGGTACGACTGCATTGATTGCTGCTGACAATTCTAATTCTTTAGAAGAATTTGCAGAAAAAGGAAGTTGGGAAGTAGTAGCTAATACAACGGCAGGAGTAATTGTTGGAGGAAGCTATGGCTATGATATAGCTAAATCTCAATTGAATAACATTTCGAATCAGCCGATTGAAAAAGGTTCGATTCAAGCACCAAAAACTGGAGCAACACCAAATTCGAGATATTTGCAATATGATAGTAGCACAAATCAATTGCGTTCTGATACGGTGTATGATTCTAATGGAAATTGGTATTCACGAGTTGATTATATGCATACGCATAAAATAGACGGCGTTCCCTATATGCCACATATTCATATGGCTCCACCATTAAATCAAAATGGACAACCTATCGGCAGAGAATATGTATTGCCATGGTGAAAGGAAAAAAATGAGCAATTTTATTTATGGAAACATTATTTGTAATGATATTTCTCAAGCAACAAATTCGAAAATAGACAGTTGCATGGTTAAATTTTGTCTTGACAATGGTTTTGCGATACACTTTATTGAAAGTATACCTACTAAAGATACTAGAAGAGACATTAGTTTTCAATTATCTGACAATTTTTTGATTCGTTATTGTGAATTCTTTATGGAACCAATAGTTTATACTATGGATAACGAGGCTTTGCTTGATAGCATTTCTAAAGATTTGAAGAAAATAAGTGGTCTTGTGAATTTAATTTTTTCTTTTGAATTTGTAGACAAAGTAGAATTTAGATTTTCTAGTCCAGAAGTTGACGAAAGTGATTATAAAATATGTAAAACAAACTCAAATGAATTTGGACAACTATTATTGCATGAATATTTGTCAAGTCCATGTTTTCCTACTATAAAAGTGAAATTAAGAAAGAATTAATTTTCTAAAAACCAGAAAGACAGAAGCCGATGTATAACGGAAATGGCTCTTGACAAAACCGAAAGTGCGGTATTGCGCCATTTCCGTTGACGGCGAAACGTTCGTGCTTTCGCACCGAAAACGACAATGTCGTTGCAAACGCACTGCGTTTGGTTTCTGGTATAATTAGGTATATACGACACAAGCGGAAATTGTGTTGCAAGCTATACATATAACGCTTGGGGTGAGCATACTGTCACAAATCATACAAGTGCAAATATAGGTAACATAAATCCATTTAGATATCGTGGTTATTACTATGATACAGAAACCGGATTTTATTACTTAAACGCAAGGTACTACGATCCTATTGTTAAGAGATTTATTAGTCCGGACAATATTAATAATCTTGGTGCAAACGGTGATTTGAATAGCTACAATTTATATGCTTATTGTTCGAATAATCCTGTAATGTATGTTGACCCAACGGGAGAAATAGCATGGTGGATAATTGCTTTGATTGTAATAGTGTTGATTGATATAACCATGGATGACATTGTTCAAATTTCAAGTGGAAATGTTAATGCAAAGGTGTGTACTAATGAAGATGGAGAGTCGAGTGTCGAAATTGAAAATTCTTATAAAATAATTACTCCATGGGTGCAGTATGGGTATAGTGTCTATTTGAATTATTCTAGGGAAGACACTAAAGATATAATCGATGGATCATCTTTTGGAATGCAATTTGAATGGGAATTGCATAATGTCGCATACGCATTTAGTAGCGTTTTTGGCTTAGAAAAATATAAAGGACAATCCGAGCATGTGAACTTGGGTAGTACCATTTTTGAAGACGATCATGGTTTTCTATCATATGCAATGTTTGCTATGTATCTTAGCAAGGGAGTGTGTATTTGGCTCCCCGATGTGATTACGCATTTGAATTAGGGGTAACCGTATGAAAAAAATTGCTTTATGGATTATTACTTGTTTGTTAATCATTGGTTTGAGCTCTTGCAACTCTAAGAAAGAAAAGCGGGCTATAGAATATTTGAGCCAATTTGAACGGAACGAAAGCTTCAATTACGTTGTTCAAGATATTGATATTTATACAAAAAACAAACAAATCACAATTTACGAAGAAGAACTTTTAGAGGACAGTGACATACTTTTTGTTTCAAAAAGTAGCATTTACTTTTCTGTTAGAGTTGAAAAAAATCATTATGAAGTATACAAAACAGACCATGACTGCTCTTATTCTGAAAAAATATTTGAAACTTGTTGTTCAAATATTTATATGATAGATAATGATACTATTGTATATAAAGACGACGAAAACATTACTAAGTACAGCATTAAGAATGACACATATAAACAATGTGACACAACAGACTTTGGTGAGATATTTCGAAATACAGAGTATTATTCATTAGAAATAAAAAAACGCAAATCGCATTTTTTTAAAACAATTAAAGATTTTTGCATAACCGATATTAATTCGCAAGAAACAAAAATAATTAACAACGAGTACTTAGAAGAGCTTTTGAAGGTTGAACAAGCGAAATATTTAAACGATCTTTTGAAAATTGAAATTAGAGGGATAACATTAGTTGAAGATAAAATTTATGTTCGATGTGTATCAGGTGAGTTTCCAGATTTTATAGTTACTGTATACTCATATGATTTTGAAAATGAAAGCTTCACTTTTGTAGATTGGGTTCAAATTTTCGACCTCGAGGGTTTTTCAATGTGTTTTGATGGTTCCTAAACAAATGATAAGGAAGACAGGGTACGGTGGTGCGTCTTGACTGGCGCCCACCTTCGCCCCTCGGACAAGTTTACCCACAAAAATTTTTAAGGTGATATAACGGAAATGGCTCTTGCCAAAACCACAAGTGCGGTATTGCGCCATTTCCGTTGACGGCGAAACAAAGGTGCTTTCGCACCACAAACGACAATGTCGTTGCAAACGCCCTGCGTTTGGTTTCTGGTATAATTAGGTATATACGACACTAACGGAAACTGCGTAGCAAGTTACACTTATAATGCTTGGGGTGAGCATACTGTTACAAATCATACAAGTGCAAACATCGGTAATTTAAACCCATTCCGTTACCGTGGCTATTATTACGATACCGAAACAGGCTTCTATTACCTGAATGCAAGGTATTACGACCCACAGGTTAAGAGATTTATCAATGCGGACGTACAATTGTCGTGTGGCGTGAGTATAGCGGGGTTAAATTTGTATTCATATTGTGACAACAATCCAATAATGTATGTTGATAATTCTGGCTATATGCCTATAGCTATTGGTATAGTATTGTTTGTTGGTATGATGGTTGGATGCACCGTTACGTTAAGAAGTGATACAAGACAGGAGCCCACACAGGAACAAATTGAGCAAGCAATACTTGCTGCAGAGCAGGCTGAACTGGAAGAATCTAAAGATAATTATGGAAATGACACGATAAAAATACACATTGATACACAACATGCCATTGATAATGTTGATGTTTTAGCATATGATCACTATTATGAAAGATTGTATGAAAGAACCTTAGAATTAGCAGAATTCAATGGAATTAAAACAGAATATTTAATGGATATTAAACACATAAGATGGGAGTATCAGTGGCATGCATTTGCACATTCTTTTGGTTTTGATTCAGCAAAAACTACAGATCTTGATATTGATGAAACTCGTTGGACAATGATCAAAAAAGGTTGGAGGGCTATTTGGAATGACTAGAAAAGTAATTGTTACTGTTGTGTCTTTGATTGCAATATTTATAATTTCCGTAGCTATATATCTAACCATAACTATGGAGGAAGATATACGTTATACTGATGATATTGCAGATTATAATTCCAAAGAATATCCTATTTATTCCAAATTATTTTTAGAAGAAATACCATTAACCGCGAAAATAGAGTCGTTTTATTATTATGCTTACTATAATGAAGAATGTGATGTTTATTTAGAACTGAAATTTGATAATATAGAGAATTTGGAACACTATATTTCAAACGTTAAGAAAAGAATTAAGGAAGAGGGTACAAACACTATATTTTTGAATGGGAGTTGTTTTTTGGAGAATAAAAATCCATATGATGAAAGTTTTACTGATTTGTTTTGCTCAAGCAAATTTTGTTCAACAAGTCATAAGAATGTTTCTGGATACAAAGTTAAATATATTGAAAACGAAAGATACATAGAGGCGTTTTACGAAATAATTAGTTACTCTCTTGAAGATTTGACAGTAATTTTAACCTATTCAGGAGGATGGTTTTCAGAAAGATATATTCCAAAATATTTTGATAGGTTTAATGTGCCTTTAGATAACGAATTAGAACGATATGAAGAAGTGGAATTTACGTATTCCGGTGCTGATAATGAATGAGGTTTAGGAAGACAGGGAGATAAGAAGACAGAGAAGACAGGGGACGGTGGTCTGTCTTGACGACATCCAACCTGTACCTTTGGACAACCTCTTTACAGGGAAGACAGGGGACGGTGGTCAGTCTTGACTGACACTCCACCCTCGCCCCTTGTTTCCCAACCGCTTGCCGAAAAAGTCGCTTTTACGATTTGACTCTCGTTATTAAAGATTATCAAATAAGGCGCGGAGATAAGGGATAAAAGCAGACCATCTCTCTTTTTTCCTGCAGCTATGAAATTACAATGCTTGCTGATGGCGAAAACGACAAATAAATTAAAATTGCGGAGGTAGATATGATTTTTGACAATACTTTTAACACAGGTGATATTATTGCCTTTTTAGGCTTAATTGCAGTAATTGTAGGTGGATTCTTTTCATTATATCAGTACAATAAAACCACAAAGCTAAAAAGAGCAGATTACATTAATGATTTAACAGAAAAAATTAGAACAGATAACGATATAAGCTCTATAATTTATAAAATAGAATACGGTATAGAGTGGTATAATGATTATTTTCATGGTAGTGGAGAATTAGAAAGACAAGTAGATAAAACATTATCTTATTTTTCTTATATTTGTTATTTGAAAAAACAAAAAATAATTTCAGATAGAGAGTTTAAATTTTTCAAATATGAAGTAGATCGAATTTTGATGAACGAAGATGTTATTCAATATTTTTACAATCTATATCATTTCGCAAGAAAATTTTCAGATCCTATGACTTTTCAGTATCTCTTTGAATACGGCGAAGAAATGAACATTTTTGATAAAGAGTTTTACGATAAAGATTCTTGTAAAATAGGAAAAAAATATCATAAACGCATAAACATTTAAGAGGCAAGGGAAGGCAGGTGACTATGACGTCTTGCCCCTCGTTTTCCAACCACTTGTCGAAAAATCGTTTCCCATATTTAATTTTCAACGTTAAAAAATCATTATTAATGAAAAATGCCATTGGCACTGTTTTTACAGTATGCCAATGGCATTTTTTGTCCATATTTATTTTCTATGAAAATGTGAAAAATTTTAAAAACTTGAAGAAAATTGTGTTCTTTTTATCTTTTTTAAATGTGGGATGTTAACATTTAACAAATTAGTCACAATTCTCAAGTGCGGTAGATTTTAAAACAATTTAACACCTCTTAAAATCATTTGGATAGGAGGTGTTGATAAATGACGATTTATCGTGATATAGGACGTTTTATTCGAGATAAAAGAGAACATAAGCATTGGACCGTGGCAGAGTTGGCAGAACTGAGCAAAATGAGTGTAACTGCACTTGAAAACATTGAGCTTGGTGATGCCGACCCAAAATGGTCAACTGTAAGACGGATATTCAATTCTTTATCTGTCAATGTAGGCGAATTGAACGCTTGCGTCTATGGAAAAGATTTATCTTTAATATAATTTGACTTTGAGAGTAAAAAATGAAGAAATATATATTAACAAGTACAACATATTATACCGACAATGAAATTATTTTTTACGGTATTGCATTAATCAAAACGAATGATAAATCCTACGAATTAATAAAGGCTTTTAATGACTTGACAGACAATAAAGCCAAAGCACAAGCGTTGGTCAATCACTGCAATAATACAAATTTAAACAGCATCCATTTCGAAAATATAATACAAGACCTAATAGCAGAGTGATTTTTTAATTACTAATTATACTTTTTCAAAATCTCATTGGTATTGCTAACAAGCTCACCAATGGGATTTTTAGTTTTACTGATATAAATACCTTCATATCATTCTCCTTTTTATATTTAATTATATTGCCTTTCGGCAAAAGTGGCATAGCATAGTCTGATATTGAGTTTTTAATATTTTGAATACAATGTATTTGTCAACAGGCTAATTATCAACACCTGTGTGGGAAAATATTGTATAAAAAGAAAAAAGCCAAGTATCGCTACTTGACTTTGTAAGGTATATGTAATTTAAGTTTTCAACAATATTTGCTTTAAGTAATATCTGTTGACAAATACGAGGACTATGCTAAAATATGCCACTCGAAAGGCAATTAAATATTTTATTTTCAAGTATGCAAAATTGCAGTTAAAAGCTGTTAAGAATGCACATCAAATTGCACTTTTGAAATCGTG
Source organism: Oscillospiraceae bacterium (assembly GCA_015065005.1). Lineage (GTDB taxonomy): Bacteria > Bacillota > Clostridia > Oscillospirales > CAG-272 > RGIG2000. Next base: position 32,584 of record SVRE01000007.1, on the reverse strand, counting down.
CTTGAAGCCTTGTGAATACTGCCTTCTTGCTTTTGAAATAGTGCAAGAATGCAAGGTTTGTATGTGTGAGCAAAGATACAAATATATCTACCTCATAAAACAAAAAAAGACCGACTCAAACATAGCGTTCGAATCGGTACTTATTGGCTGGGATAGATGGATTCGAACCATCGAAATGCCAGAGTCAAAGTCTGGTGCCTTACCGCTTGGCTATATCCCAATATGCTTTAGTATTTTATCACATTTTATTCCTGTTGTCAAGCATTATTTTTAATATTATTTTTTCGTTTGGAATTTGGCTGTTTTTGCCTCTTTCCACATTGACAACTTGTCTTTTTTGATATACAATTATTATATGGTGACACAATAGGAATAATGCGAGGTAATTATTATATGGTGACACAATAGGAATTATGCGAGGTAATTACAATATGAACACTATAAAATTCAAGAAAAAAAGAGTGCGTATGATTGCGCACAGGGGACTATCCGGTATCGAAACGGAAAATACCAATGCTGCCTTTGTGGCGGCGGGCAACCGTTCGTATTACGGGATTGAAACCGATGTGTACAGAACATCAAACGGTAGGTTTGTCCTTGGACATGATGACAATTTAAGGCGCATTGCGGGTGAGGACATCCGCTTGGAGGGTTCTTCCTTAGAAGCCTTACAAAGCATTATTCTGTACGATAAGGATGGAACAAAAAACAGGTGTGACTTACGCCCTGCCTCATTGGAAAACTACCTTAGCATTTGCAAAAAATACGAAAAGCACGCAATTTTGGAGCTGAAATCCGAGTTTACAGATGAGGAAATCGAAAAAATTATCTACATTATAAATGAATTTGACTATACAAAAAACTTGACCTTTATTTCCTTTAATTACGAAAATCTGTTAAAGGTAAGAAGGGTTTTGCCAAAGCAAAGCGTTCAATATCTGTTTTGGAAGGTAACTGATGAGGAGATTGAAAGGCTTAAGCGTGACAAAATTGACGTTGACGTTTGGTGCAAGGAGCTGACAAAGGAGCAAATTGATGCGTGCCACGAGGCGGGCTTGAAGGTTAACTGTTGGACAGTTGACTCAGCCGAGGATGCAGAGCGCTTTGCTGAGTGGGGTATTGACTACATTACCTCCAACATTCTTGAATAAGCTGTTCCATGCTGACAAGGAGAAAATATGATTTTTAAAACTAAAATCCAAGACGGAGAGTATTTTTGGGGCGGTGACGTTTTTCACGGAACGGAAATGCCCATTTCAAAGGACAGCACCTATTCCCACAATTTTATAAAGAATCAGCACAACCAATTTATGCCGCTTTTCCTTTCCTCAAAGGGCAGGTACATTTGGAGTGAGAGTCCCTTTAAGTGTTACATAGCAAACGGTGAGCTTTGCTTTGAGGGAGATAAGGATTTTTACCTTTACGAGGGTGGCTCTTGCCTGCGTGATGCTTACCTGCACGCAATGAATAATCACTTCCCTTTTGACGAAACAAGAGTGCAAGGAAAGACACTCCCCCGCGAATTTTTCAAAGCCGCGCAATTTAACGGCTGGGTGGAATTTGCCTACAATCCAACACAAGAGGGGATTTTAAAATATGCCCACGATATCATAGATAATGGCTTTGAGCCAGGGATTTTAATGATTGATGAGGGGTGGCACACCCACTACGGCCAGTGGAAATTTGACTTTCATAAGTTCCCTGACCCGAAGGGCATGATTGATGAGTTGCATAGCCTTGGCTTTACCGTTATGCTTTGGGTTGTTCCAACCGTAACGCCTGACGGGGTTGAGTTTTGTAAGGCGACAAGTAGCTTATTCAGCCCCGATACCTACAACAAAATTTTCTTGCGTAACAATGAGGGTGATGTTGCTCTTATCAAGTGGTGGAACGGACTTTCCGCTATTCTTGACCTGCGAAACGAGTGTGACCGCAAATACCTTGGGGAAAAGCTTGATTTCTTAATGAGTGAATACGGTGTTGACGGCTTTAAGTTTGACGGCGGCGCTTATGAAATGTATGCCCCCGAATATATGATAAACGGTACCCCACGACAAGACCACGATCCGGAAGCGCTGAACATTGTCTGGAATGAGTTTGGTGCAAGATATAAATACCACGAATACAAGGACACATACAAGGGCGGCGGCAAGGCCACCATACAGCGCCTTTGCGACAGGGAGCACGTTTGGACAAACGGCGGAATCGAGTCATTGATGCCTTGCTCTATTTTACAGGGATTGTTTGGACATCCGTTTATTTGCCCAGATATGATTGGCGGTGGCTCCTGGACGGATGACCATCAGCCCGGTTTTAAAATTGACAGTGAGTTGTTTGTAAGGATGGCACAAGCATCTGCGCTATTCCCTATGATGCAATTTTCAAGGGCGCCTTGGCGCGTGCTTTCTAAGGACGCCTATAATACGGTTTACAGTGCATATCTGCTACACAGCGCATTAGCTGATGAGATTATAGAGCTTGTTTCAAATGCAGAAAAAACAGGGGAGCCGATTTTGCGCTGCCTTGAATACAATGACCCGAATCAGGGCTATGCTCATATTACTGATGAGTTTATGCTTGGGGGCGACATTCTTGTCTGCCCTGTTGTAACAAAGGGGACACGGCAAAAGGAAATCACCCTGCCATTTGGCACCTGGCAGGATGAGGACGGTAATATTTATGAGGGTAGGCAAACACTGACTATGCCAACCCCACTTGAAAAACTACTATGGTTTAGGAGGATTAACAAATGAGCTTTTTAAAGGGAAAAACCGCTATAATTACAGGTGCGGGCTATGCTGCCCTTGCTGATGGCAGATGTGGCTCCATAGGCTACGGAATTGCAACCGCATATTCAAAGGAGGGCTGCAATCTTGTAATTACAGGAAGAAATGTTTCAAAGCTTGAAAAGGCAAAGGAAGAGCTTGAAAGACTTTACGGAATAAGGGTTCTTGCCCTGCAGGCAGATATTTCCGAGGGACAGGACAATGAAGCCATTGCCAAGGATGTTTGCGAGAAGGCATACAGTGAATTTGGCAGAATCGATGTGCTTATTAACAATGCGCAGGCATCCGCCTCCGGTGTGACAATTCAAGACCACACAACGGAGCAGTTTAACTTGGCTATGTATTCGGGACTTTACGCAACATTTTATTATATGAAGGCGTGCTACCCTTACCTGAAGGAAACAAAGGGCTCAATTATTAACTTTGCCTCAGGTGCCGGGCTTTTTGGCAACTACGGTCAATGCTCTTATGCGGCAGCAAAGGAGGGCATACGCGGTCTTTCCAGAGTTGCGGCAACAGAATGGGCAAAGGACGGAATTAACACAAATATAGTTTGCCCTCTTGCTTGGACCGCACAGCTTGAAAGCTTTGAAAAGGCATATCCCGATGCATTTAAGGCAAATGTTAAAATGCCCCCTGCAGGTCACTTTGGCGACCCCGAAACAGAAATCGGAAGGGCGTGCGTACAGCTTGCCTCCCCAGACTTTAAATTTATGAACGGAGAAACAATCACCCTGGAGGGTGGAATGGGCTTAAGACCGTAAAAACAGACACAGGGTGGCTAAAATCGAACAAAATCAAAACGGCGTTGCTTTTGCAACGCCGTTTTAATTTACTTATTTAACGCATCACGAATTTGGGTTAAAAGCTCCTGCTGCTTTAAGAAATAGTCTCTTTGCGCCTCTTCCTTTTCCTGCTTGAGACTTTCAATTTCAGCCAAGCGCTCAGCCTCCAGCTTTTTAGCAAGCTCTTCCTTTTGTCGAGCCTCCTCCTCTGCCCTTTTGCGTGCCTCAACCTCTTCCGGGTTCAGCGCTTCGTTTAACCTTTTAGCCTCTTCTTCAATATGCTTTTTCACCCTTGTGTACAGCTTAACCACCACAAATACAGTAAATGCAATTATTAAAAAGTCAATAACCGCTTGTAAAAATGCACCATAGGTAAAGGCTATTTCCGCCTCCATCACTGTTGTGCCGTCTGCATCAAGCACAGCCTCCTTGTAAACCCATTTTCGGTCATCCAGGCTAAAGCCACCCAGCACAATGCCAATAAGGGGCGTTATAAAGCTATCAACAAGCTGGGACACAATTTTGTTAAAGGCGGTACCGATAACAATGGCAACAGCTAAATCGACAACGCTACCCTTCGATATGAAGGCTTTAAACTCGCCCCAAAACTTTTTTCTTTCCCTTTTTATCTTTTCTCTTGGCATAATATAATTCCTCAAAGTAAAAATAGAGTGCAAATGCACAACCCATCTGTAAAAATAGGTAACGCTACCATAAGAATGAAATATGTCATATTTGCTTTTTGTTTTTCACCTGACACGTGTCTTTTTGTCAGCACAATTCCAACAATTCCAATAACCATAGGGGCTATATAAGCAACTAAAGCGATAAGGCAATAAACAATAACAACAAGAACATATCCAAGCACGTCCAAGCCCCCATCCTTTGGAATCGAAGCTACGAGAACCGATACCAGAATAATTGTTACTATTGCATAAATAATTGTTCCGGCTATTTTTAAAGCCTTTATCTTTTTAGAGATACCATTATCCATACCGACACCTCCATTAGCCTTATTATTTACTGAAAATTAAAATCCAAGCCTACATAATTAAGCTCGTCGTGATACTTACCAACACTTTCCTCACTAATCATATCAATGTGTCTTTTTTGATTTTTGATTTTTGAAGGGTTGAATATTGCCTCAAACCACCTGACAACCCACATTATTGGAAGCAAAACAGGTACTTTTTTCAGCACGGGATATTTTTGCGACATTGAAAAATATGTTGGGAAAATCAAACCCATTACCTTTTTCAGCTTAACGTGCTTTGTGGTTTTGGATGCCTTTATTGCCCTTGCCAGGGTACGGTTGTCACTGCTACCGTATGTTAAGCTGCTGATTACTTTTTTGGTAATAAATACAGATTTTTCATCCCATTCAGCGCCGTCAAACCAAGCCTCCAGGGTCCTTTTGATGTTCTTCCAAAAATCAGCAATCATAAGCTTTGAAAGCTCTTTTTCTATGTACTCAAAATCCAAATCGGGATTTTTGCTTGTGTACACATAAAAGTCCGTCAAATGCTTAACGCTTATGCCGGAGTCTCTATAATGCTTAGCAAAATGAACAAGCATATAAATAAAGCTGTCCTCAGGGGTCATAAAGCACTCATTGGTTTCCTCATCCTTAAGGGTTGCAAGCCTCCAGCCGTTACCAAAATACTCATAATAGTCCTTATTATATGACGGTATCAACAGCTTATGAAGCTCTATTGAAAACTCCCCATATCTCCAAATAATCTCGTGGTTGCTTTCCCTTTCCTCGATGGCGCCTGTGGATAACATAATCTCTTTTATCTTGTCATACTCTTCCATTTTGATTAGTATATCCGCATCACTCATAAGTCGCATTTCGGGATACGGATACATATCCCTTGTAATTGTACCCTTCAGCTTAACGTGATGGATTTTATTATTTTTGAAGGCAGTAGTTATTTTATCAATTGCCGCACCCTGCTCCATAGAGAAAAAGCTTAAATTCATAGTGGACTTAAAGAATTTTTTGCCCACCATAGTGTCCATAAAGTCGGGAATGTTGGAAGCGCCGTAATATATAATTGGTGTAATTTGCCTATCCTGTGCATACTGATATGCTTCCTCAAAATCAAAGCCCTCATCAAGCTGTGGAACTCCGCCCTTTAAAGCGCATTTTATAAGCTCAACTATGCCCTTTTCAAACACTGATAGCATTATTTTTCCTTTCTACAAGCCCAATTCATTTAAAAGAGCACGGGTACTGTCAACCTGCTCCTTGCTAACGGCTGTTACTTCTTTGATTTCTTTTTTTATTCTCTTGCCCTTAAAAATCACACTGAACCAACGCGCGATTTGGCAAAACGGTGTCATAATTTTATGTCTTTTTATTATTGGATATAAGATTGCAAGGCTTTCGTATGGCATAAATACTCTTGTCCAGAAATATTTGAATTTTCCGCCATTTTTTATCTGCTTTGCGGCAGCACCCTGCTTGCCTGTGCCGTAAGCACCGCCTAAAAGAATATATTTTTCCATTTTCAAAACGGCATTTGACGGTGTTGACTTATCGTCAAACCAATATTCACCAAGCTCCATAACAGCGCTGTAAAATCTGTCAAGCTCTGCCCTTTTGAGTAAGGCAAGCAGCTTAACGTTATCAACAGTGAGCTTTTTGCTCAAAAGCCACATATCCAAAACAGAGCGTAAGCCGCAACCACCGTTTACAAAATGGTACGCCATATGGGCGCTTAAATGAAACAGCATAAACTCCTTTGATTGCAAATACATATGCCTGTTTTCATCCGCTTTTTTGGAAAAAGCCCAGACCTGTGTCAATAATTCATCATATTTGTCTATGGTTTCCTTAATATTGTGGTGAAGCTCTAAATGCATACCAAAGGGGGAATAAAGAGAAATGTCGTGATATGTTTTTTTAAAGTCTGTGCTATACGAGCATTTGCTTGTCAAAGCATTAACCGCATTTTCCAAGTCTGCCTCACGCACAAGGATGTCAATATCACAGCTTGTACGCATCCAGGGCTGGGGATAATACGCGCGCACAACAGCCCCCTTTAAAGGAATATAATCTATGCCTTCATTATCAAAGCAGGCGCAAATTTCATCCGTGTCTGCCTGTATCATTTCATAGCGAAGCTTAGCCTGCTCCTTTTCACTTAAAAAAGCCTGCCACATTTCCCCTTCAAGAGAAACGCCGCTTTGCTCCAAGGCGTAAGCTACAAGATGCGCAACATCATGCTTTTTTGCAACCTTAAAAAGAGTAGCCAGCTTTTTGCTACTTAAGGATTCTGTAACAGCATCTACATTCAGTGCCTTGCCCTTTATCGCATTTTGCAAAAGAGCCAACAATAAATCTCTTACGTTCACTTGGCTACTCCTTGAATTATATTTTATAGTGGAATATTTCCGTGCTTTTTCTTAACAAGCTCAACCTTTTTGCTCTTTAGCATATCAAGAGCAGAAATAAGCTTAGCCCTTGAAAGCTCAGGATGAATAACCTCATCAATCAAGCCGTGAGCTGCAGCAATGTATGGGTTCATAAACCACTCGTTATACTGGTCTATGCACTTTGATCTCTCGCTTACAGGATCGGCAGCTGTTGTTATCTGCTTTTTGTAAATAATATCAACCGCACCCTCAGAGCCCATAACAGCAATTTGGGCAATAGGCCAAGCCAAAACATAGTCTGCCCCCATACCCTTACTGTTCATTGCTATATATGCTCCGCCATATGCCTTTCTCATAATCAAGCTGATCTTTGGCACTGTTGCCTCAGAATATGCATAAAGCATCTTAGCACCGTGCCTTATAATTCCCGCATGCTCCTGGTCCTTACCCGGATAGAAGCCCGTTACGTCAACCAAGGAAATAAGTGGAATATTAAAGCAATCGCAGAAGCGGATAAATCTTGCTGCCTTATCAGATGAGTTGCAGTCCATAGCGCCGCTTAAATAGCTTGGCTGGTTTGCAACAACACCAACGCTCTCACCGTTCAATCTTGCAAAGCCAATAACAATATTGCGTGCAAAATTCTCTTGAACCTCGAAGAAGCTCTTTTCATCAAAAAGCGTTTCGATTACATCCTTTACATTGTATGGCTTGCTTTGGTTATCGGGAACGATTTCCTGCAATTTCTTGCACCTTTCATCCTTTTTAGCCTTGTATTCAACGTCCTTAGCCTTGTCCTCATAGTTTGACGGCAAATATTCAAGGAGCTGCTTAACACCGTTCAAGCACTCTTCATCAGAGTCGTATGTGAAATGTACAACTCCGCTTGTTTTTTCGTGTACGCCCGCACCGCCAAGCTCATCAGGGGTTATGGTAAGCCCTGTAACCGCCTTTACAACGCCGGGGCCTGTTATGAACATCTTCGCATTTTTATTTGACATAAATATAAAGTCAGTAATTGCAGGAGAATAGCAAGCGCCGCCCGCACAAGGGCCGAGAATTACGGAAATCTGCGGTGCAACACCGGACATTTTTGTGTTACGGTAGAAAATGCCGCTGTATCCGTTAAGGGAAACAATACCCTCCTCTATTCTTGCTCCGCCACTGTCGTTTATACTGATAAAGGGCGCTTTCATATCATATGCCATATCCATAACCTTGCAGATTTTTGCAGAATGGCACTCACCCAAGGTACCGCCGATTACTGTAAAGTCCTGGCTTGCGGCAAATACGGTTCTGCCGTTGATCTTACCGTAGCCCGTAACAACGCCATCCCCCAAAATTCTTTTTTTGTCAAGACCGAAGTCAGTCATTCTTGCTTCAACAAGACCGCCAACCTCATTAAAGGTACCCTTATCAAAGAGTAATTCAAGCCTTTCTCTGGCTGTTAATTTGCCGGATTCGTGCTGCTTTGCAATCCTTTGCTCACCGCCGCCGTTTCGAGAAGCCTCAAGCTTTTTCTCGAATCTATTCATTGTATCCTTATTCCACATAATTACTCCTTATCTTTTCAAAAGCTTTTTCCTTAATCTTACAAGTAAAGCTTTTTCAGTTTTATTAAGACCAATTAATAATGTCAAGACTCCATATACCAAAACATATAAAAATCCTTTTACCATAAAGCCAAGCCAACCGCCAACGGGTATATAATTAATAAATACGCCTATCGCTATTGATATTACAAGCGTTGGTAAAATACCCTTAAATATGCCCTTAAAGTATCTCACCATATTGATGCCTACCTTTTTATGGTAATAGATGTTGGATAGAATTGTATTACCTATAATGAAGCTTATGCAGGTTGCAAGGGCAGGGCCGTAAATATCATTTACGCTTATTAAAGCAATCGCCATACCGATATGTACAACCATAACGCCAAGCAATAACAGAGAGCGCATTTTTTGCATATTCTTAGCCTTCATTACATTGAAAATTGTACCCTCAACAGACTCCAATATTTGAGGAGAAACTATCAAAAGCACACAAATCCAAACCGCGCGGCTATCGTATTCAGGAACCCATAACGAAGCAAAGGCTTGACCTAACACGGCAAAGCCGCCTATCAGTGGCGCGGAAATATGAAACTGGTATCTACTGTATTGTACACAACAGTCGGTTAGCTCCTCACGTGTTGCGTTTGAAAAAACTACATTTGTTATTCTCGGCATTGTAATACCGCTGATAACACCGCCTGTGGAGATAAACAAGCTATGCAGCTGCATAACAACACCGTAAAGCGCAGCCACCTCAAGGGTTGACATTCTGCCAAGAAGCACCCTGTCAAGACCGTTATTGGTTTGAGTAATCATTATTTGCAAAAACGCATAGAAGGAAAAGGAGAGCAAGCTTTTTGCCAGCTGATTATTCCATTTTCCTCTGAAAATAGCTGTTTTCAAGCCTATTTTACAGTATAAAACGTCAAACAAAAGTAGCGCAAAGGTTACAGCAAAATCAGCCATAACTACTGACATTGCGCCTATATCCATCTGCAAAAGCACGGAAATCAAGGCAACCCTTAATAAGTGCCTTAATATATAAACGCCCTTAACTACTGCGTGCTTTTCGCTTGCTGTTTGTATTCCTGACATGGCATGGCTGACTAAGCTGATTGCAGTTGTGGCGCCCATAACCATAAACATTTTCTGTGCGTAGCGTAAATTTTCCCCGTTGATTGTTTCAGAGAAAATCACGTCCAGATTTGCCGTCAGAATACTTATAATAAGCATAACAAACAGACCGATAGCACAATATATTTTGACACTTATTGATACTACGGAGTCAACCTTGTCCTGCTCATTGCTTGACCTGTATTTGAGTATATATCGGGTCAAGGTGCTGCCCAGCCCGAAGTCCAGCATGGCTACATAACCAATTGCTGCGTATAAAACCTGGTACAAGCCATACTCGATTTTGCCAAGCTTCAAAATCATATATGGCGTAAATGCTATGCCTATTATTGATGAAACAAATATGCCGGCATAGGACATGACAAAACCAAGCTTTCTCTGTCTTTCGTTGCCCATCTTTTATTAACCTTTTTTAAACAATTTACTTATATTTCTGCAAATTCTTCTCTTCCAGAAGCGCCAGGAGGAATCAACGCCCATTATCTTAAGGCGCTCCCTTAAAAACGGAACATTGTTCTTTATTTCATCAGGATGCTTAAGCGGGAACTCAAGCTCCCCTGCACCGATGGTATAAAGCGCCCTTTGTCCCTTTGAGATATTTTCAAGGCCGCTTGCAGTATGCTCAGAATCGCCTGTAATTCCAACATTCTGTATAAGATTTGTTCTTGGCACTATTGAGTACATATCATTGAGATAAATTGCAGCCCTTATGGGTGACTCGTATGAAGAAACCTTATTGTTTTCAAGGCTGTCCTGCCTGTGCGCCTTACATCTCTTGATAAAGTTCTTACCGTCATATTTAGTCGGAGCTTCATCTATTATTTTCTTTACAAGCTTAGGGTCATTCAAGAACTCGTGGGTATGGTCGCAGAGCTGCCATCTGTCCTTCCAGGTAGCCCAACCCCAAATTGCATCGCTCTTTGCAAAGAAGTAGCTATTATCGTCATAATTGGTTTCACCAAGCTGGTTTCTGCCGCAAATCATAAATACACGCTTGTCATCCCTGTATCTGTCAAGACACTCATCACAGTAATAGAAGAATGATTTTGACGGTACATCATCATCCTCCAACACTATAATCTGCTCCTCATGCTCAAGCGCCCATGAAACAGCCGCATGCTCAGCAGGGTCACAGCCAAGATTCTTTTCCTGATAGTTTCTGAAAACCTGGCAATCCCAGTCTATGTTTTCACATACCCTTCTGCACTTTTCAACCTTTTCCAAATCATCAGGTCTTGTTGGTCTTGCGCCATCCTGGAATAAATATAATCTCTTTGGCTTTGCCGCCCTTACAGCCTCAAAAACCTTAGAAAATGTATCTTCTCTTATGAAAAACAGCATTAAAACCGCAGTGTCAAATCCCTTTTCTTCCATTTTATTCTCCTTAAATTGAATCAATTTCCAAAATTTGTACTTGTCCTTTTAACCACTATTTTTTCAGCAAATAAAAGGCATTATAGTTCGCCTTTAGCTTGTTTTTAAACACTCTAAAGCTTTCATCACTGTTGATTGAGCTTCTGCCAAAAATGATTTTGCCTTCCTTCTCATAGGAAAATCTCAAGTCAGAGGTGTAAATCCTTTCATAAGGTGTATTCTTCACCATGTATTCATTTGACTCCTCTGAATACTTGCCGAATGGATAGCAGAAGTCCTTAGGAATGTAACCTAACTTTTCTTTAATTATTTCGTTGGTTTTGGAAACCTCTTGTGCATAGCCCTCCAAATTAACATCCGCCATGGATGGGTGGTTATAGGTATGCGCGCCAAAGCCCACAATGCCGCTTTCATACATTTCCTTAACCATTTCCCAGGTTAAGTACTTAGGATTTGTGCCAACATTTTTACCCTCAAGGAAAATGTTGTATTTGATGCCCTTTTCCTTCATATACTCGAATATTTCTGTATAGTTGGATACCCAGCCGTCATCAAAGGTGATAAGCACTGTCTTTTTGTCAAATTTTAAATTTTCATCCTTATCAAGCTCATCAAAGGTAAGTGTTTTGTATCCGTTTTGTGCAATATACTCCATGTGCGCTTTAAAGGTTGCAATATCAGTATACTGGCTGCCGTGTGCATTTTCCCTTACAATATCGTGGTAGTATATAACGTTCACGAATTTATTTGATTTCTTTTTCATAGCGCCAAGCATAGGCACCAAATTGTTATAAACTACTTTTTTAATTATGTTCATTTTCTACCTCCGAGCCGAATAAAATCGGAATTAATACGAAAAAGCTGTATGAAATGGAAATCGCAGATATAATATTCTTCATAACAAGGAAGATTATAAAGATAGTGATTGTTCCCCAAACTGCCGCAGTACAGGATAAGTCGTTTGACATTTTACGCAGCTTTTTAATAGTCATACCCACAATAATGATAAACGGTACTGTTCCAAAAATGCCTACCAGCGCAAGCATATCCACAAGGGTTGCGTGACCTCCGATTTCTGTTTTTCCCACAGAAAGCATACCCGCAATCGGGCTCTTTAAAAAGCTGTTGAATGAGTCCTTATAATAATCAAAACGTGTTTCAAGGTCACCCGTTGCCTCATTACCCTTTAAAAATTCACCGATTTCCGCAAGCTTATCAGCCCAGGAGCCTTCCATATCATCCGCTAAGTCTATAAGCATATCGCCCCAGGTTTCCATGCCGACTGCAAAAAAGGCAATTACTACCGCCACAAGCAAAATTGAACGCAAGGGCTTATTCCTGGAAACAACTACAAAGTAAACAACAAAACCAACTATCAAGGCAATCAGGGCTGTTGCAAACTGTGAAAATGCAACCGTTACCACAAGGCACGCACCCAACCCAAGGTAGAAGAGCTTCTCAAAGCCTGAGCTTCTCCTTGCTTTCATTAAAAGCCACGGGAAAAACAGCGCCATTGAATAAATCATTGAATACGTAGGGAGACCAAACATGATATCCTCATATCCTAATTGCTCCGCCGTTGCTCTTGCACGTAATGCGTCAGGATATACCGCAACCGCATACAGTGTAAATGCAAGACTGGAAATAATTATGAATGCCAAAAGGAACTTGAACAGCTTTCCGATTTTCACCCTGCAATCATCCCTTAGCACAACGCCGGGTATTAACAAAATCGCATAGTAAATCATAATAAGCGCGTGCTGGTCCATACGGAGTCCGAAGAAGCTAACCGTTTTGGTCTTTACCGCAAAGTTATATACCAAAAACATCAATACACACCATACAGCAATGCAGACATATAATACAACATTTTCAGTTGTCATAAACTTTTCAATATTTGAAACTATTTTCAAAATTACCCACGCCACCAGCGCAAATGTACACGCACTGTACACAGGGTTAGCAAAGGGAAGCTCATACCACAAGCCGCAGAAAAAGTAAAGTATCACAAAGAACAAGAGAAAATGTGTTATTTTAAAGTTTTCCGCAGTAAGTGTTATTCTTCTATTCATCTATCTTGTCCCCTCCCTTTCTTCCTTTTTTCTCGTAAATTGATTTATATAAGTCAATAAATTGAGCGTAATTCTTATCTCTGTTAAATTCATTGGTTACAAATTCTCTACACTCTGCAGTGCTTTCACGCTGCTTTATTTCCATCATTCTTTCAAACAAGCCCTTATAGTTTCCTGTTTCAACATAGAATCCGCTTATGTTATCTACCGTTTCCTTAGCGCCTGTATTGTCATAGGTTACAACGGGTGTACCGCAGCTTTGCGGCTCTATGTTAACCGTAGGCAAGGAATCCTCCCTTGTGCAGTTAACAAACACATCTGCCATAGAATAAAGCTGCCTTAATCTGTTCCTGTCATAAACATAGCCGTGCCCGATAACATTTTTGGGCAGGGCTGCCTTTTGCTCCTCATTGCAGCCAACCAATACCATAACAGAATCGCTTGGAAGATTTTCGGAAAAATAATCAAGGGCGTTCTTGTTTACAGGGTCAAGCCATTTGTTAGCCATGCCAAGCACAACAAACTTGTCCTCAATACCAAGCTCTGTGCGAATGTCAGACGGAGTATTTACAAAAAAGTCCGTATCTATTCCGTTATGAATTGTCATTGTCTTGCCCTTGAAAAAGGTTTTATCGGCTTCGCCCGCAATCCATTGGGAAACGCCCACAACAGTTAAATCCTCTATTTTACCAAAATACTTTTTCCTGTCTGAGAGTATTTTAGCTGACATATCGAAAAGATAAGCAGGGGTGTCCTTTTTCTTCTTTGGACAGTTGCCGCAGCCCTTTAACCAGCCATCACATTTTGCGTTGGTAAAGTGGAAGCAGCCGCCTGTGAAAAACCAACAGTCGTGCAATGAAATAACGGTGGAAATTCCATTTTTTCCAAGATAGTCCAAAAGCATATTTACGTTAATGTAGTTGCTGTGCAAATTGTGCATATGAACTATATCAGGCTTTATATTCTCAATATGCTTAATCAGCTTTTTTGTCGCCCCGCGTGAAAAATACGCCTGCTTACCGTTAATTCTGCACAAAAAAGCATGAAGCTTCTTATCAAGCTTTTTTCCTATTACATATCCATGAAAAATGTCGTCTGCACTTTTTCTCGTAGAAGAATACGCAACATAAGAATCTATTTTATTTTCCAGACAGAGTTTATGTATATCTTCAACTATAACTCCTGTGCTACCGACTCCATAAACAGCATTTATATGTAAAACCTTCATTATTCCTCCATTACTCAAAGCTCATAAGGCTTCGCTTTGACAAGCATTATTCAAATTTGCTGAACAAGCGCGCTTGAATTTGTGCCTTGTCGTGATTTTTCTTTCCGCAATCAAAGGCCTTTTTAGCATATTCTGCAACAACCCCGTTATTGCGTACCATGATATTTAATGCCTCTAATATTTCCTCATAGCTTGATGCAGTCAAAGCCGCATCCTCTTCTTTTAAATACTCAATCGGTGCTACATCACCGTTTCCAACCGCAAATATACACTTCCCGCTACGGAAATAATCAGTAAGCTTAGTTGAAAACGACAGCCTTGCTGTCTTTGCATTTTCGCCCTCTATAGCCTCCGCAAAAAGAAGAACATCCGCCTTTGCCTGTACCCCTGCAACCTCAGTCTGAGGTATTGCGCCCAAGATGTGTACATATTGGCTCAAGCCGTCATTTTCTTCCACACGGGTTGTGGTGTATATATCCAATTCGATTTTGACGCCATCCTTATTAATCTCATCAAGCGCCTTGCCAATCAGCTTTACAGTGTCATACCTGCCGATTATAAGCTTACCTGTGTAGAGCATTTTAAGCGGCTCATTTGGTGCATAGGGTTGGAATTCAACACCCTCGTAGTTAATCGGCTTTGTCAACAGCTCACAGTCAATCTTGAAAAATTCATCCGCTTCCTTTTTGGTTTTTGGAGTGATGGCAAAAAAATGAGAGCATTTTTTCGCTAATTTTTTCAAGCTCTTGCGCTGGAAAAAGCGATATATGTTATGTCCTAAGCTTTTAGACTGCTTGTACGTAAAATTATCATCCCAAAAATAGCCTATTCCCGTAGCACCTGTGCGCTTAAGGATATAACCCGCTATTCTGTTAAAATGAATATATCCCTCCATAGCGAAAAACACAACATCAGGCTTGAACTCATCCAAAAAGCTATCAAGCTCCTTTGTTTTCCACTTGCCGAGCTTCCACAAAAATTCACGTGCGTAAAGCAACAGCCAATTTCTTTTACTTCCCGCATTCTTGTATCTTTGCGCTATTGCCGTATCACCCGAGCCGTTATCCGCCTCTGCTGTATTATCGGTTAAAATTTGCTTTCCTGTTTTCAGCCCACGCTTTAAAACGCTTTTTATAACCGCGTTTTCCGAAATTTGAAAATAGTTATGACAAACAGGGCTGTTCGGCACGCCTTCACGGACATAAAGGTTTGCTATATTATCAACCTCATATCCCTCCATAAGAGTTGAAAAGGTATCCGAGCCGATTTTACTGTTCCAACAGGGTATGCTACATACTAAAACTTTCTTTCCCAAACCTTAAACCCCTTATCAAGCTTGTATTTTGTCCGCCGCAAAAGCATTTGCGGATTTCAAAAACACAAGGTTAATTATTCTTATTTTTTATGCTTTCCACAATCTGATTTACCTTTTCCTTGATTCCCTCAAGGTTTGCATCAAATTGCTCCTTTGTATAGCCTTTGATTTTTTCCTCGTAAAGTCTGATGTTCCTTACACCCTCCTTAAAATCCTCGCTAACCTCCTCAGGATTTTCGCGAGAATTCGCATCGCAAAAGCCCCTGGACAAAATTGCCATTTCAGAGCCCAATGCGTAGTGGTGTGTCAATATCATTTCCGCAGGCAGGATGCCGTAGCCAATCCTTGCAAAGCCGCCAAAGCCGAAACGGATGTTGTGCGCCTTTAACACGCTTGCTATTTTTTCCACCGTGCCGTCAGCCACAAGCTCAAACATAAAGGTCATATTGTGTGCCAGGTGCAAATCGTTAAGACCGATGTGTATTTCATCAATACCCTCAACACCGACATATTCCTCAAGGCACTCCTTTGCCTCCTTTGTTTCCAGAAGAAGCATGGTTTTTGCCCTGCCGTTTACAAGGGAAATAAACCTTTCCACCTCTGCCTTTGTTTTAAACATAGGCAGCATTATATAATCAGCACCCGCCTCAATAACCTTGTTTATTTCATCCGGGGATTCATCATCCAAGGGATTTACCCTTACCATAAGCTTTGATGTGGTAACAACAGGCCTTAATCTCTTAACATCCTCTATGGTGTGCTTGGACTTAACCGTATTCATACCCGCCTGGCGCTCTTCCTTGCCCTTGTATTCAAGGTCAACCCATATTCTGTCAACCCCTGCAGCCTGTGCAATTTTCGCAACATCAGGACGGTTTGTTATGTACATTAATGTAATTGCCATATCATACTCCCGTTAAGCGTATTTTATCTGAAGCAATCCTTAATCACTTCAATTACAAAATCCTGTTCTTCAACAGTCATTTTTATATCTGATGGCAAGCAAATGCCTCTGGCAAAAATATCCTCATCCACAGGCTTATCATATGCAGAAATAAAATCATTATCCTTGAAAACAGGCTGCATATGCATAGGCTTCCAAATCGGTCTTGTTTCAATGTTAGCTTCATTAAGCTTTTCCGCAAGCTCCAAGGGACCCATATCCACGCCCTCGTTAATGGTTAAGCAGGAAAGCCAGAAGTTTGGCGTTGTGTAATCAAGGTAAGGGTTCATCTTAACAGGTGCATCCTTCAACCCCTCAACATACCTCCTGTAAATTGCTTCCTTCTTTTCTCTATGCTCATCAAGGTGAATAAGCTGACCCCTGCCGATACCTGCAACTACATTTGACATACGGTAGTTATAACCGATTTCCTCATGCTGATACCACGGGAACGGCTCTCTTGACTGGGTAGCCCAGAAGAACGCCTTCTTTCTTGCCTCCTCGGTATCTGTGATGAGCATACCGCCGCCGGAGGTTGTAATAATCTTATTTCCGTTAAAGCTTATTGCGTTGTATTTGCCAAATGTACCTGTCTGTCTGCCCTTGTATGTAGCGGAAAGAGATTCGGCGGCATCCTCAATAAGAATCGCATTGTGCTTCTTACATATAGCCATTATCTCATCCATTTTGCTTGGTGTACCGTACAAGTGTGCAATAACAACAAATTTTGTATCGGGATACTTTTCAAACGCCTTTTCAAGTGCAACAGGGTCCATATTCCAGGAATCAGGCTCAGAGTCAATAAACACCTGCACACCCCCCTCGTAAGAAACAGGGTTAACGGTTGCCGCAAAGGTCATATCGGAGCAAAAAACTCTGTCCCCTCTTTTTATACCGGCAAGCTTCATAGCCAAGTGAAGCGCCGATGTGCCTGAGCAAAGCGCTAAGGTATGGTACGGACTTTCAATACCCACATTAAGATATGCGTCCATTTCCTTCTCAAAATTGTCGCAGTTGAAGCCAAGAGGCGCTATCCAGTTTTTATCAAATGCCTCCTGAACGTATTTCATTTCCTCCCCGTGCATAGTAGGGGTTGGTAGGGTTATTCTTTTTTCTGCTCTTTTCATTTTAGTCCCTCATTCAAAATAAAAATTCCGCATTTGTGAACAAATCTACACAAATGTTCAGTTTATATATTAACACACATTTACTTTAAAATCAATGTTTTTAACCGATTTTTATTATATATTATAAAATTTTGTTGAATTTTACAAGCATCGCACGCTTTAAAATTACTTTTTTAAGCAAAAAAACAGGCCGTTTGTTAACAGCCTGTTAATTGTAAATTTTTATTTAACTCCGAAAAGAAGCTCACTGTAGTTTGGCATTGGCCAGTATTCCTTGGATGTCATTGTTTCCATTTCGTCAACAACCATACGCAGTGCCTTCATTGTGGAAAGGACCCTTTCCTCGTGCTTCCTTGCGTTTTCAACCACATTCTTTTCGAGGTTAGCATCATAAACCTCGTTTTCAAGGCGAAGGGTCAGTTCATACGCCTCGGTGTTGAGGGAGGAAAGCTTGGTTGCAACCTTGGTTTCGTAAACGGAATCTATTCCCAAGTTATTCTTCATTGTAGCGGTTTTTACAAGCTCCTTTGTGTACTTGGACACAGCAGGAATAATGGACTTTTTCGCCATATCTATCATTGTAAGAGCCTCAATGTTGATAACCTTTGAGTAATTTTCCAGCATTATGTCAAAGCGAGCCTTCAATTCCTTCTCGCTGAACACCTTATTCTGTACAAAAAGCTGAACATTTTTTGCATCAAGCAAGCGTTCAATAGCCTCGGGGGTGGACTTTAAGTTGGAAAGACCTCTCTTTTCAGCCTCCTCAATCCACTTGTCGTCATAACCGTTACCGTTAAACAAAATCCTCTTGTGCTGCTTAATTGTTTCTCTGATAAGATTGTGCAATGCAGAGTTGAAGTCCTGCGCCACAGACAAAATCTCGTAAAACTCGTTAAGCACCTGTGTTACCGCAGTATTGATTACTGTGTTTGTATCGGCAATAGATGCGCTGGAGCCAAGCATACGGAACTCAAATTTATTACCTGTAAATGCAAATGGAGATGTTCTGTTTCTGTCTGTTGTATCCTTAGGGAATTTTGGCAAAATGTGTACGCCAACACGCATTTGCTCCTTTTCCCTGCCTGTGTATTTCTCATCTCTTTCAAGAGCGTCAAGAACCGCGCTCAACTCATCGCCCAAGAACATGGAAACTACCGCAGGAGGGGCTTCGTTTGCGCCCAAACGGTGGTCATTTCCCGCACTTGCAACGGAAATTCTGAGCAAATCCTGATACTCATCAACAGCCTTGATAACCGCGCACAAAAACAGCAAAAACTGCGCATTTTCACTTGGTGTCTCACCGGGCTCAAGCAGGTTCACACCTGTGTTTGTGGAAAGGGACCAGTTATTGTGCTTACCGCTGCCGTTTACACCGTCAAAGGGCTTTTCGTGAAGCAAGCAAACAAAGCCGTGCTTTTTAGCCACCCTTTGCATAAGCTCCATTGTAAGCTGGTTATGGTCTGTCGCTAAGTTAGTTGTTGTAAAAATCGGCGCAAGCTCGTGCTGAGACGGCGCAACCTCATTATGCTCAGTCTTTGCAAAAACACCGAGCTTCCAAAGCTCCTCATCAAGCTCAAGCATAAATGCCTTTACCCTTGGCTTTATAGAGCCGAAATAGTGGTCATCAAGCTCCTGTCCCTTAGGCGGCATAGCACCGAATAATGTTCTGCCTGTATATACAAGGTCAGGGCGCTTGTAAAATAAGTCCTTGTCTATTAAGAAATATTCCTGCTCAGGTCCTACTGTTGTCCTTACCTGTGTTACATCCTCATTACCGAAAAGGTGAACGATTTTAATAGCGGCCTTGCCCAAAACCTCCATTGAACGAAGAAGCGGAGTCTTTTTGTCAAGCGCTTCACCGCCGTAAGAGCAAAAGGCTGTTGGTATACAAAGGGTCTTGCCCTTGATAAATGCATATGATGTAGGGTCCCAGGCGGTATATCCCCTTGCCTCAAAGGTAGCTCTTAGTCCGCCCGAAGGGAACGAGGAAGCATCAGGCTCTCCGCGCACAAGCTCCTTACCCTTGAACTCCATAATTACAGTGGAATTGTCCTTAGGAGAAATGAAGCTGTCGTGCTTTTCAGCAGTGATACCTGTCATAGGCTGGAACCAGTGTGTATAGTGTGTAGCTCCCTTTTCAATAGCCCAATCCTTCATAGCATTTGCAACAACATTTGCAAGGGATAAATCCAGGTGCTTTCCGTTCTGAATTGTGTTTTGCAGAGATTTGTAAACCTCCTCAGGCAAACGCTCCTTCATAACCTCATCATTGAACACCATAGTGCCAAACATTTCAGATACTGTCTTCATAAAACTCTCCTTGGAATAAATCTGTTGCAAAAATTATACTATTTTTCACACGTTTTGTCAAGTAAATATTTATGCATTAAAAAAGTATTGCAAATGCGAGAAGTTTGTGCTACAATATATTGAGAAATTTCTGAAAAAACGATCAACATATAGTATCAATATATGCTTTTTCGGTAAAATTGCCATAAATTGGAGGCACGAATATGAAATGTCCACATTGCGGAAACGAGGAATCAAAGGTTATCGACTCCCGTCCCGTTGAAGAAAATTCCAGCATAAAAAGGCGTAGGGAGTGCTTGAATTGCCAGGCAAGATTTACCACCTTTGAAACAATAGAAACAATTTTGCCAATGGTTGTAAAAAAGGACGGCGGGCGTGAGTTTTTTGACAAAAAGAAGGTGCTTGCAGGCATTATCAAGGCGTGTCAGAAGCGCCCTGTTGACTCCGTTGCCATTGCCAACGCAGTTGAAAATTCAATTCTCAACTCCTTGAGGAGTGAAATCACCTCTGTTGAAATTGGAGAAATGATAATGGCGGAGCTTATCAAGGCAGATGCGGTTGCATACATCCGCTTTGTTTCGGTTTACCGTGATTTCAATGACGTTGAAAGCTTTATGAAGGAGCTGAAAAAATTCCTATAAAACACAAAAATCGCACACTGGGTGCGATTTTTTGTTATTCCTTTAGCAATTTTTCAAATTCCTCTTTTGAATAAAGAATATTCAAGGCGCTCAGCATAGCATTTGGGGACATATTTGCAGGCAGGTCAAGCTTTTCCAAAAGCTCCTTGCGTCTCTGTGCGCTGTCATCCCTGCCGCTCAAGCCATAGCGATACAGGTCACTTTTTGTTATGCCACCGCAGATTTTTGCGGGGGACGTGTCTGAAAAAGGCTCCAAAAGCTTTAAAAGCATATCCTTTCCGATGCCCTCAACGCCTAACATCCCTTCCTTGGATGCATTTCTTTTTCTTTTTTCCTTACCCTCAACCCTAGGTATATAAAGATTTATCACCTTGTCGGGCGGTAATATAGTTTTAATATGTGAGCGGATTAAATGTCCACCCCCATCGGAGTCTGTCAAAAGTATTATTTTGTCTCTTTCGCAAAGGCGCTTTAAAAGCAGCTCCTTTTCACGGGAATTAAAGATTTCGAAGCCCCCTGTGGTTATAATTGTAGCTTCAACCAAGGAGTCAAGCTTGATTTTATCATACTTTCCCTCAACGATTATTGGATATTTTATCTTCATATTTTATTTACACAGCAAGGCACAAAGTGCGCTTACCAGCCTTTCAACCGCAATATACGAGGTTACGTTTGAGGAGGATTTGGACTTTATGTCTGCCTCACGGCAAAGCTCCACCGCTCTTTCAAGCTTTTTCTCGCTAACCCCCGATATGCTTCCAAGGTACTTTCCAACACGGAACTCGTGCATATTAATCGTTGCGGAAATCTGGCTCTTTCCCATTCCGCTTTGATAAAGCCTTTGTATAAGGAGCATATCTGTGTACAGTCTTACTATTGAAGAAAGAATTGTTTGAGCAGGCTCGTGGGCGGATCTTTGCCTTCTCAAGGTTTCAAATACCAGCGCCTTGTTTCTGTCAAGCAAGGCGTTGGTCAGCTGAAAGTCATCAAATTCTATGGTTTTACAGCAAATAAAATCAATATCCTTCGCCTCGATTTTTGCCAACCCGTTTTTCATTGCATAGGCGCAAAGCTTGTCAATTTCCTTGGACAGTGTCCACATGTCGTGGCCGCACATTGTAACCAAATATTCACACAGGGTGGGGTCAAATTCGATTTTGCCCTTTGTAAAGTGGCGTAAAATCCAAGCGCGTAGCCTTGATACGCTTGGAAATTCAAACTCCACGGGGGTTACATATTTTGACATCATTTTGTATATTTCGCTTGGTGCTTTGGGTAGCCTGCCCGCATTAAAGTATTCGTTATCCGCGCGAATTAAAAGAATAGTGTGGCTATTCTCTTCCAGTGTGGCAAGTACATCCTCCAGGGCGGAAATTTCATCCTTTTTCATCGAATTAAAATCTACTCCGCGAATTTCCACCAGCTTTTTGTCCGCCATCATAGGAAGGGCAAAAATTGCACTTGAAAGGGCGGAGGGGCTATACTCCTCCGCATATATGACTATGTGGTTAAATTCATCAAATGTGCCGTCAAGCACGTTTTTCTTAACCTCTTTTGAGTATGTGTACTTTAAATAATCCTCACCGCCGAAAAACAGATATCCGCCGTGAAGATTTTTTAATTCTTCCTTAAACTCTGTTTCTGTCATACCTTTTCAATTTCCATTTTAAATACAGTTTTTTGGGCGCAAGCACCCTTGATTTCAATAAGATAGTTTATTTCCAGATATCCGTCAGTTAAAAGCCTATTGTCCACTTCCTTTGCGTAAATGCAAATTTCAAATGGCATAATGCCTGTATTGTAAACGCAAATGTGGCGCTTTCCCTTTTCAAAATACATAAAGGCATCTATTGCACCTGTACGGGCAATTGACAGCTCGTATGGCTTTCTTGTGTCAAACCTGATTTCTGTGTTGACACCGCCCATACCCTCGGTTTCCTCTTCGTAAAACAGAGTATAGGTATCCCCAACGAATTCAAGCTCACCGTAAAGAGAGGTTTCAATAGTACCCTCCTCATCCATAGTGGAAAAGGTTTCATCTATCATCAGCTCATCAGCGGCGCGGTCAAAAATTGACTTGCCCTTATAATCTGTTTGTGTTGTTGTAGTCTTAATTTTATACTTCATTTTTTCACCTTATTTTATTATATGCTCGGGCTTTTTAACGCTTACACGGGCGCCGTCCGCCACGCTTTCCGTAATAAAGGAGTTGCCGCCAATTACCGCATCCTTGCCGATAACTGTTTCTCCACCCAGAATTGAAGAGCCTGAATAGATTGTAGCTCCGTCACAAACCGTTGGATGTCTTTTCACACCGCTTAGGCTCTGGCCCTTTCTCGGTGACAAGGCGCCAAGGGTAACACCCTGGTAAATTTTAACGTGGTTGCCTATAATTGTTGTTTCACCGATAACAATGCCTGTACCGTGGTCAATAAAGAAATACTCACCAATTGTTGCGCCCGGGTTGATATCAACACCTGTTTTTCCGTGTGCATACTCACTCATAATCCTTGGGATAAACGGCACGCGGCTCAAATAAAGCAGGTGGGCAATTCGATAAACCAATATTGCATAAAAGCCGGGATAGGAAAAAATAATTTCCTCAAGGCTAGATGCCGCCGGATCCCCTTCAAAGGTGGCATGAACATCCTTAATCAAAAGCTTATGCACCTTTGGCAGGGCGGAAATAAAGTCCTCGGTTATTTTTTCTGCCTTTTCCTTTACATTTTCTTGGGAATTAAAGGAAAGCGCAAGCTCCACCTGTTTTTTCAAGCGATAATATACAGAGCTTAAAAGCTGCTCAGAAAACTCCACAGGCTCAAAGCACTCTACCTTTCCAAAGTAAGCCGGAAAAAACAGACTTTGTATATCCTCTAAAATAGAAATGATTTCCCCCTTGTCAGGTAACTGACGGCAGGAAAGCATAGTAATATCAGATTCCTCATAGGATTTTGCCATTTCCTTGGCAATTTTGCTAATGTCCATCACAAAAGACCTCCTACTTAACATTATATGTAACAATCATATCATAAAACATTGCCTTTTTCAATGATTTATGATATAATTTTATCAAATTAGATTAGTAGGTATTATATGAGAATAGAATTAGAAGGACTTTTAAACACCCGTGACCTTGGCGGTATAACAGGGCACGAGGGCAAAATGATTAAGATGGGCAGGGTTATCCGCAGTGACAACCTATCCCCTGCCACTGAAAATGACTGCAAAAAATTAAATAAATACGGGCTTAAAAAAATCGTTGACTTCAGAACAAATGATGAAATTGCCGCCTCACCCGACAAGACAGTTTGCGGCGCTGAGTGGATACACAGCCCTATTTTAAAAAGTCTGACAACGGGAATAACAAGAAAGGAAGCCAAAAAGCCCTCGTGCTTGGCGGAAATTTTATTGAACTTTTCATTGGAGCTTGGCGAAAACGGCAAAAGCTGGCTTGCCAGCCTTTATATCCCCTTAGTAAGTGATGAATTTTGCTTAAAGGGCTATCGCAAATTCCTTGACGTTTTAAAGGACAACAAGGAGGGTGCTGTGCTGTACCATTGCAGCGCAGGAAAGGACAGGGTTGGCATTGGCACGCTAATTTTCCTCTCCGCTTTGGGGGTTAGCCGAGAGAATATTATAAAGGACTATCTTTTGACAAACGAAAGCTACGCAGCCGTTATAAACGAGGCGCGCATGCTTGGACGTACGCAAGGGGTAAGCGAAAAAATCCTTGACACCATAGAGCCCCTCTCAGGCGTGGATATTTCATACATAACCGCCGTCCTCGACGTAATCGACAACACCCACGGCGGTATGGACAGCTTCCTTAAAAATCAGCTTGGCTTAGACGAAAGCTATCTTGACGAGCTACAAAAGAACTATCTTGAATAAAAAATACGCACTCTGCACGAGTGCGTATTTTTTTATTTGTGTCCCCAAGCAACGGGACAGTTGCTTGCATTCCAGCTTTTGCTCCATCGGCTTGGAAGGTTCTGCGCCTCACAATATATTGTCAAGCTTTTACAATCCCTAAATGCATCGTCGCAAACTATTGTCACACTAGCAGGAATTTCAATACTTGTAAGGGCTTGACAACAATAGAATGA
Organism: Oscillospiraceae bacterium; assembly: GCA_015065005.1. Taxonomy (GTDB): domain Bacteria; phylum Bacillota; class Clostridia; order Oscillospirales; family CAG-272; genus RGIG2000. The sequence goes on along the minus strand of SVRE01000007.1, from coordinate 7,829 downwards.
ACTATCACCAATTATCTCAACTCCCTGTGGAATGTTAATATTTTCAAGGCTCATACAGCCGAGAAAGGCTCCATGACCTATTTCTCTCATGCCCTCTGCAATTTCCACATTTTCAAGAGAGCTACAATTTTCAAAGGCAAGCATGCCTATTACTGTTACACTGCTTGGTATCTCTATAGCTTCAAGCTTTTCGCAGTTCTTAAATCCTTCTTCTGCTATCATGGTTACTGCCTTACCCTTATAGCTTTTTGGAATTGTTATTTGGCTTAGACTCTTTGACCTTCCCACAGAAACTGCATACGTCCCGTTGTCAAGCAGTCGATAACCAAGATTTTCGTTATCAACATGCGTGTCCTCGTCGGTTACGCCGCCGCACTGTGAGTTATCGGTAATATTACTGTTATTATTGCTACTGCCCATACTTGATTTTCCATTATTGCTGTCGTTACAAGCAGAGAGAACCAGGCTCGATATTAAAAAAATCACAGTCAAAAATGATAATAATGCTCTTTTCATTTAATTTACTCCTCGTCTATTATCTGCTTTGCCTCTTCCAAAGAAATTACAGAGATGTCCTTCAGCTTTCTTTGCATCTGGCGGGTTCTTGTGCCTACAAGCCTTTCAAGCTCGTCGCTTAGCTGATCTGCCCTTGTTTGTGCGCTGGTTAATACCTTTGCAAAGCTTTCAAATTCGGATTTAACCGCCTCCAGCAGCTTGAATACCTCGTTGCTTCTCTTTTGAATAGCAAGAGAGTTAAAGCCGGAACGAAGGGCGTTAAGAAGCGCCGCCAAGGTTGACGGGCCTACAATGTTAACCTTGAAGTCACGCTGAAACTCCTCAAAAAGTCCGCCCTCGATAGCCTCAATATACAAGCCCTCAATTGGCAAGAACATTATTGCAAAATCTGTTGTGTCGGGTACGCTTATGTACTTTGTTGCTATATCCTTTGCATAGGTGCGTAGCTTGGACCTTAGCTCCTTACGTGCAAGGTCAATTTCCTCCTTGTTGCCTGTATCTATGCCGTCCTTAATCTTGTAATATGTTTCAAGTGGGAACTTGGAGTCAATCGGCAGATAAACAAAACCGCCATCTTCCCCCGCTGGCATTTTAATTGCAAACTCAACCACATCACGGGAGCCTTTTTTGGTAGCAAAATTTTCCTCATATTGGTCATGTGTCAGAATTTCGCTTATAATGTTACCAAGAATAACCTCGCCGACAATACCCTTTGTTTTAACATTGGTAAGAACATTTTTAAGAGAGCCTACGTCCTGTGCAATATTTTTAATTTCACCGATTGCCTTGTTTACATTGCCGATTTGAGAAACAACGCTTTCAAAGGAGGTCTTTAACCGCTCATCAAGAGCCTTTTGAAGCTTTTCATCAACCGCCTTTTGAATTTCGCCCAGCTTTTCTGTGTTTTCACGGCGAAGCTCAACCAAGGACTTGCTTACGTTTCCGTCTATTGTATCGAGCCTTTCCTTCATTACCTTGGAAAACTCATCAAACTTGGTGTTAAGGTTTAAAATCGCCTTTTCGTTTTCCTCACGCACTGCCTTTGTAAGCTCACCAAGGGCGGAGTTAAGCTTTTCTATAAAATCAACATATCCCTTTGTATTATTTTCATTAAGCTCCTTCATTTCCGCCTTAAGCTCACCGATTTTCTCGTTTACAGATGTGGAAAAGAGCTTGTTTGTATTTTCAATATTACTAAGTAGCAGGGTGGACATATTGTTTATACCCTCATTAACTGCTGACTTGATTTCGTTTTTATCTACAGTGCCACCATCCTTGCTCTTTTTAAAAAGCAACACAAGGAGAAGCCCTATTATCACAGCGCCCATAATTATTAGTACAATATCCATTTTTGACCTCCCAAAAGATACTTATATTCCTATTTTAACATATACAATTTAATAATTTCAACTAATATGAAAATTTTCTTTGAAATTCATCTCTATATGTGATATACTAAATAAAATATCGCTTTTAACTTTAAAGGAGAAAAAATGGCTAAGTACAGAAGAGATAGAATTAATGATGCCGTTAAGCAGGAAATGGCACAGATTTTAAGAGACGTAAAGGACCCAAGAATTACAGGCAGCTTGGTTTCCATAACCGCGGCAGAGGTTTCCCCTGACCTTAAATTTGCAAAGATTTTCTTTTCCGTTTTAGGAGATGACAAGGATGAGGTTTTAAAGGCGCTCAAAAGTGCCTCCGGCTTTTTCCGCTCTGAGCTTGCAAGACGTATTAACTTAAGGATAACACCGCAGCTTGCCTTCGAATATGACAGCTCTATGGAATACGGCGCTAATATTTCAAATATTTTGAAAACGCTTGATATAAAGCCCCTTGAGGAAGAGGATGAGGAAAATGAATAAATCTCTTAGCATAAGCGAGGTTTTGTGCATTGTAAAATCTCCGAAAAACACACTTGTTCTCTGCCACAAAAATCCTGACCCCGACACCCTTGGCAGTGCCTTTGCTCTCAAGTGTATTCTTGAGCACTTTGGCTCACAGGTAAGGGTTGCCTGTGGGGATACCCCGTCTTCAAAATTCAGCTTTATCACAGGTGGCATATGCCTTGACTACGTTGAAGGTGAGTATGAAAGAATTATAGCGGTTGACGTTGCCTCACCCACACAGCTTGGCGACCTTGGCTATCTTGCCGACAGGGTTGATCTGATAATTGACCATCACGCAATGAACACGCGCTTTGCAGATTATTATGAGGACCTGGGCGCTTCCTGTGCGGAGATAATCTTTTCCTTTTACAAATCATTGGAAATTGATTTGCCTACCCGTTTTTTTGAATGTATTTATGCGGGCATGAGTGGGGATACGGGCGGCTTCAGATATTCAAATGTAACAAAGCGTACAATGGAATACGGTGCCGAGGTGATTAGCCACGGCATTGACCACGCAGAAATAAACAGGATTATTTTTGATTCCAAAACAATTGGCGAAATAAAGGCGCAAAGGCTGACCTATGACAAAATGGAGCTTTTGTGCGGCGGTTCCCTTGCTGTTATTATGTTTACAAGGGAAATGAAGGAGCAAAACGGAATTATAGATGAGGATATTTCCGATATTGTAAACTGCATACGCAGTATTGAGGGTGTTTTGGTTGCCGTTTCAATTAAGCAAAGCGACAAGGACCCACAAAAATATTCAATTTCCTCCCGTGCCAACTGTGAAATTGACGTATCCAAGGTTTGCGCGCAGCTTGGGGGCGGCGGGCACGTACGTGCTTCCGGCGCTATGCTGGTTTCACCCGACCCTGTGTCTGCTTTTAATAAATGCGTACCGCTTTTTGAGGAAGCAGTAAATCAATATAAAGCGAGATAAAAAATGGAAAAAGAGCTTTGTGGGGTAATCCTTGTTAATAAGCACAAGGGCGTTACCTCCCACGATATAGTTTTTAAAATAAGAAGGCTGTTCGGCACAAAAAGAGTTGGGCATACAGGCACCCTTGACCCCCTTGCCACAGGCGTTTTGCCTGTTCTTGTTGGCAGGGCGGCAAAGGCGGCAGAATATCTGCTCAGCGAAAACAAAAAATATGTGGCTGAATTAAAGCTTGGAATCACCACTGATACAGAGGATATTACAGGGCAGATTTTGTCAAAAACAAACACTCTCTCCACCAAAAATGAATTTTTTGATGCTTGTACCCATTTTGTTGGGGATATAGAGCAGATACCGCCAATGTACAGTGCATTAAAGGTAAACGGTGAAAAGCTTGTTGACTTAGCCCGCCGTGGCATTGAAATTGAGCGGCAGGCAAGGAAAATCAAAATCTACTCCATCACCCCACAGGTAATAAACGAGGAGGAAGGACTTTACAGAATAGAGGTTCACTGCTCTAAGGGCACATACATAAGAACTCTTTGTGCCGATATAGGCGCTTTTCTCGGCTGCGGTGCCGCAATGACGGAGCTTATGCGTACAGAAAGCGGCGGCTTTAAGCTTGAAAATGCTTATACCGTTGAGCAACTTGAAGAAATGAGTGTTGAACAAAGGCACGGCCTTTTAATGCCTGTTGAAAGCCTTTTTGAAGAGGCTGAGGCGGTGGAATTGCCCGACTTTTATGCGCGCCTTTGCAGAAGTGGCTGTGAGATTTACCAAAAAAAGATAAAAACCAATATATCACTTGACAGCTTCGTGAGAATTTATGATAAAAATGGATTTTTCGCCCTGGGTCAAGTAAAAAATTATCCTGACGGCAGCGCGATTAAGGCGATTAAGCTTTTTGTGCTGTAATAAGGAAAAGCACTTATGGGGAGGGTATAAAAATGGAGCTTTTCAGATACAGAAATGTAGCTTTAGGCTGCAGCTTTTTTCTGCTTTTCCTCATTATCTCATACTACCTTTATACACCTATTAAAATAGCTACTCTTGCCTTGGCGGGAGTAGCTTTTGCTTTGATTATTTCTTTTTATTGCCTGAAAAAGTCACCCTTTGCGTTAAAATTACTCATAAGGGCAACTCTTCCCTGCTTGTTTATTATTCTTGCAATGGTTATTTCCTTAATTTCCTTTGGTAAATCCCCCTTGCTTCAATACTGTGACGATAATGCGCATACGGTTTATGCAACCGTTACTGATGTAAATTACAAGTCAAGCTACATAAGCTCATATGTAATTAACGTACACAGGGTCGATGAAAATGAAGTTGATGAAGATGTTTCACTGTCAATTTACGGTACTGAGCTTGAGCGCGGAGATGTTATTGAAGCGCAGTGCGTTTTTGAAGAAATCAACAGTGAGCCTCTTGGCTTTGATGAAAGGGGATATAACCTCAGCAAGGGAATTTCTTTTAAATTAGCCGCGCAAAGCTACAACATAACCGGCCATGAAAAAACGGTTTTGAAGGACATTTTAGAAGCTGCCAACAAATATTTGGATGGCAGGCTGTCAACCATTGAGGATGAGGATACTTACGCAATGCTGTCCGCCCTTTTCCTTGGCAACAAGAGCTTACTTAAGGGCTCTGTCAAACGGGATTTTGCAAGGCTTGGCCTGAGCCACATACTTGCCCTTAGCGGTATGCACATTACAATTGTTGTTACCCTGCTTGGCTTTGCCCTTGAAAAAATAGGCTTGCGCAAAATACTAAGAGAGCTAATCTTAATTTTATCAACGCTTTTCTTTGTTGGTATGACAGGATTTTCAGAATCCGCCCTGCGTGCAGGACTTATGCTGTCTTTAGTTTATCTTTTATCCTTTTTTGGCAATAGGTTAGATATAATAACCTCTCTTTTCGTGTCCGTTACGTTGATTTGCATATTTGACCCGTTCAGCATTTTCTCTGTTTCCTTGATTCTTTCGTTTTTTGCTATGCTTGGGTGCGCTATTTCAGTAAAATTCGCACACAGGGTACAGTTTTTCAAGAAAATGAAGAATACATTCCTACGCTACATTATACTGAATCTTATGACGTCCGTCTTTGCTATGATGTTTACATTAGTGGTAGTTTATTTGGTTTTTGGCAACGTGGCGGTCTTATCCCCGATTAGCAACCTGCTGCTTTCACCTGTTTTTACAGTGCTTATATACTTATGCCCCGCTTATATCATTTTCTCATATATCCCTTACATTTCCGTAGCATTTGGCTGGATTTTAAAGACCATAGTTTCATTTATCACCTTTATTGGTGAAAATTGCGCTTCAATTGACCACGCCTTAGTACCCATAATCAATTATGTACAAATTATCGGCATCCTTGTAATTTCTCTGTTTTTGCTTGGATTTTTAGTTGTACGGCGCCGTTACACTATATTTGCCCTCATTGGTGTAATGTGCGGTATTATTGTATTTGCGCTTGGCACGGGTATTCTTTATAGCGAAAGGAACAATAATATTTACGTGGGCGCTGTAAATAACGGAAGCTGTGAGGTTGTTTTTGTTGAAGAGAAAAACAACCTTAGTCTCTTTGACATAAATGCTGATGGCAATCTTCCCTACTATGTATCACAGCACTTAGGTTATTACGAAATCGAGCGCTATATAGTTACCGATTATACAAGAAGAACCTACACAACGGTTAATGAGCTATGTAATAATTTGATAGTAAAAAGAATATATATGCCAAATCCCCTTGATGAAGGAGAAATAGCGGAGCTTGAACGTATTAAGGAGCTGGCACAGGAAAAGGATATACCCATAGAGATTTTAGGCAACAGCATTGAAACCGAGTGTACAAGCATTTCTCTCAATCTGAAGCACTTAAAAAGATCAACCAAGCGAACGGTAGCCATTAAAGTAACAGGCAACGGCGCCACCTTTACTTATTTGGGCGCCGGCACATATGAGCTTGAAAATTATTTTGCCGAGGATGCCGCATATGCATCTGACGTAATCGCTTTTGGCGCTTACGGGCCCACATTCAAGGTAAATTTCGGATACAGGGTGCCATATTTGGACTATTGCGTGTTCTTGGGTGACAGTGTGAGCTACGCAGATGAGGGTTTTCTTGACAGTATTGGGGAAAAGGCATTGCCTAGCAAGGATTATCCTTACAGGTTTAAGCTGACCCCTTGACATTTACGTTATTAAATAGTAAAATTAATAATAGAGTAAGTATTTTACAGGAGGCAAATATGCAATCCTTACGTGAGCTATACAAAATCGGCAGAGGGCCTTCAAGCTCTCACACTATGGGTCCTGAAAGGGCAGTTGGTATTATTAAAAATGAATTTTCGGATGCTGACCTTTTTAAGGTGACGCTTTTTGGCTCACTCGCCTTGACAGGTGAGGGCCACGGCACGGACAGGATTATCAAGGAAACATTTGAGCCTGTTAAGTGTGAAATTGTTTTTGACAAAAAAAGCCCTTGTGATGTACACCCGAACACTATGGATATTGAGGCGTACAAGGGTGGCACGCTCCTTGGCAAAAAGCGTGTTTACAGTGTGGGCGGCGGCAGTATTGTTTTTGAAAACGAGGATATTGTCAAAAGCATTAACGAGGGTGTTTACCCCTTGAACACCTTTACCGAAATTGCAGATTACTGTGCTAAGCACAACAAGCGCATTTGGGAATACGTGCTTGAGTGCGAGGGTGAGGAAATTTTTGAATATCTGCACAAGGTTTGGGATGTAATGAAGGCATCCATCAACCAAGGCCTTACAACAACGGGCATTTTGCCGGGTGGCTTGGGCACACAAAGACGCGCCCAGGTTTTATATAACCAGCGCCATATTGATGAAAGCGCGCAGACACAGGAAAACCGCCTTGTTTGCTCCTATGCCTTTGCTGTTGGTGAGCAAAATGCATCAGGCGGCACAATTGTAACCGCCCCCACCTGCGGTGCTTGCGGTGTTGTACCATCGGTTTTGAAGTATTACCAGGAGAAAAAGGGATTTAGCGATGACCAGATTGTACGCGCACTTGCAACAGGCGGCGTTATTGGCAATCTTATCAAAACAAACGCATCTATCAGCGGCGCTGAATGCGGTTGTCAAGCGGAAATCGGCTCTGCCTGCTGTATGGCGGCGGGTGCTTTGGCTGAGCTTTTTGAAATGGGCTTAGGACAAATTGAATACGCAGCAGAGGTTGCCATGGAGCACCACCTGGGTCTTACCTGTGACCCTATTGGCGGCCTTGTTCAAATCCCTTGTATTGAAAGGAATGCGGTTGCGGCAATGAGGGCGATTAACGCCTTATCCCTTGCCAATTTCTTGACAGATAGCCGTAAAATCAGCTTTGACCTTGTAATCAAGGTTATGTACGAAACGGGCAAAAACCTGTTAAGTGACTATCGTGAAAGCTCCTTGGGCGGCCTTGCAAAGCATTACAAAAAATTAGACTAAAAAAATGAAGTTGACCCCA
>SVRE01000075.1 GCA_015065005.1 Oscillospiraceae bacterium | reverse complement strand
ACCGCTTGCCAATCGCCCCTTTTTCTTTCGGCTTTTTTGTTTTTCTTCAATTCGTGTTTTGTGTTAGTCGCCTATTTCATATCCGTATGATTTCATTTTTTTGCAGGCTTCTTTAAAACCGTTTTCGTCCCCTACTTGGAAACAGGCTACTCCTTGTTTGCATACATATTGACGGAATGATGTTGTATCTCCGTTGCCAACAAAGTTTTGCGTTAATTCAATATAGATGCCCTTTTTCATTTTTTCTCTCAATATTTGTGAAAAATCAAGGGCTTGGCTTGAATATTCTATCCAAGTTGGATATTCATATCGTGCTATCTTCCCATTTTTGGTTTCGTGTTGCACAAACTTTACGAGCTTGCATTCGTTTATTTGTATGTAATCAAACAAGGAGTAGTCCTCTATCTCTTCTTTAAGTATAACACCGGTATAGGAAACCTTACAAGCATAACCATTTTCAGGTGCAAAATCAAAAAGCTCGTCAATGCTTATCCCGAAAAAGTTAGCAATTTTAGGAATTAAAGATATTTCGGGATAGCCTTGTCCTCTCTCCCATTTAGAAACAGTAGCCTTTGTAACATACAAATTACTTGCCAATTCCTCTTGCGTTAAACCCATAACAATTCTGTTGTGTTTTATAACAGCAGCCATATTTATTTTTTCCATAATCAAATCCCCCTTTCCTGTTACACCCTTATTTTATCACGCTTTTCAGCCTTTGTCAATCAACTGTTTATTGATTTGGTAAACGATATTGATACTTGCACCCCTTGACAAGCCCTTTTTGGTGGGATATAATAAGAGGGACAAGATGTCCCAAAAAGATATTTTGTCAAGAAAATTGAATAAAAATATTTGTGTGAAATAGTAAGTTTAAGTAATAGTTAGTATATGCAAGTTCGCGCGCAATAGAAAATGGCGGAACTTAATGGGCATAATACAAGGAAATCACAATTTTTAGTGATAGCCTGTATTATGCCCATTTTTGTTTTTTCAAGCATTTCACACAGGAAAGGAGGATTTATTGAACAAAGAAATTACAATTGCAAGTGTTGGCAATGAACAAATTGAAAATCTATTAAGTGAGCAAAAAGGCATTTTTTATACTCTGCTCCAAAGAATTACAGAGCTTCATTCCCAATCACTTGCAGAAAAGAAAGGAGGTGAATAAGAATTGTCTTATCACAATGCAAAGGTGTATTCTGACGGAAGTCATCACATAGCAATTTTACCACAACCTAACACCCAACGCAAAAGTGAGAAGAAAAGTAAAGTAAGTACAGTAGAGGAAATTGAATTAAAAGAAAAATTTGAACAAGCGTATGCAGAAGCTCCAAGCAAAGGTAAAAAGAAAAAGTCCAAAGAAATATTAGATATAGTCGCAAGCGATTTTGCAGATAAAGAACAGGCAGAAGCATTTGTCGAAAAGCATATGGAAAGAAAAGAACGTAACGTAAAGGAAAAAAGAAAACGACTATCAAGAAAAGTAAATACAAACGATTGGAACTATTTTGTAACACTAACCTATGATGATAAATTGCATACAGAAGAAACATTTGAAAAAGGTGCACGAAATTTTTTGAAACACGCAGTAAGTAGAAATAAATACAAATATATCGGTGTTTTTGAGAGGTCTCCCAAGACGAACAGACTACATTTTCACGGAATATTTTACATACCCGAGGGGAAAATGATAGGCGAACTTGTTGAGGTAAGGGACTTTGATACGAGAAGTAACAGAATGCGTACCACATTACAGAACACGCATTTGAATAAAAAATTTGGAAGAAGCGACTTTGAAAAAATAGAACACAGAGAGCTACTCGGCAATATAATGTTTTATCTTACCAAGTATTTAACCAAGCAAGGTGGAAAGCTCATTATGTCTAAAAATATACCAACATACTATATTACAGATATTTTAGAGGAAGATATTGCTTGCAAATACGGAAATAACGAAGATGACCCAAGAGTAGTATTGTTCGATAATCAGCTTGAAGTAAGTCATCAATTAAGTTATCAAGTGCCATTTGAAACACCTTAGTTTTATGGATTGAATTTGATAGATAAGTGTGACGGTCGATTGGTTGGGGTTTTTGTTGTTTGTTTTTCATTTTTAGTTTTCCTCCTGTGTAAAACCAATTGGGTTGATTTTCGTTTGCTTAAACATTGCAAAACCTTCTTTAAGGTCTTGTTCATTGTCTATTCTCTCGACAAAAGTTTTCAAGAATTCACTAAGAAACCTTAGTGCATCTATTTCTGACTCTGTCAAAAATATAGAATAAACATGCTCACGTTTCTTTTTCATTTTTTTAGCTTTCCTCCTTTTTTAACGTCATATTGACTTTGTTAAAATTAAGTGTTAAAATAATAAAAAAGGCTATTCAGTAGTCATTTTGACTATCTTAATTATATAGTCATTTTGACTATTTGTCAATAGTTTTTTTCAAAAAGGAGAATTATGTCAAAAAGAAAATTTGATATAACCACGAAATTTGAAAATAATTTTGAACAAGGGTTAGAAGATTATCAGGAACAATTATACGACATAAAAGAATATCGTGAACAGTTAGAAAAAGAGCGTAAAAATTCTAACAATTTAATGATGTATACATTTGGAAACAGGCTAAAGAAATTTAGAAAGAAAAAAGGATTTACGCAAAAGGAAATATCAATGAAATTGGGTGCAGAAATAAGCACATATGCAAATTGGGAGCAAGGAAGAAGGTCACCTGGCATTTATGATATTTGGAATATTACACAAGAATTAGAAATAAGTGCAAATGATTTATTTGAAGGACTTTTGGAGGATATGCTAAAAGGTAATCAATAGTTAGCTGACACCCTGTAAAATTAAAAAATAATCGAGCTTAAAAGAGTGGGTGAAAAATAGGCGTTTTTTCAAAAATGAGCATTAGACGACACCTTGAATATACGAGCACGTGCGCGCACGCGCGCACGTGAGCGGTGTCGCCCAATGCCAAAAATCAAGAGCCCAAAGAGTAAGGCAAAGAGCCAGCGACACGCTAAACCGCTACTGTCGCTGGCTCTCTTTTTTGCATTATTCTTTTTCCGCTTGTTAGTTTTTCTGTGAATCTATTGAGAAGACAATTAGCTTTAACGAGGTTGCTCCGCAGGCTCTCCCCGGCGAGACCTCGGGGAGCACGCAAAGGGTTGTGTGCTCCCTCTGTCAAGGGTGGTTGCGTAATTGCCAAGGAGTCAAGAGCTCAAGCGGTTGTATATTTCAAAAATTTTTCTTAAGGTCGAAATGAAAATTTTTTGAAATATCTCCACCGTCAAGCATGAAGCTCTTGACACCTTTAGCTTGGGTGCTTTCCAAATTTCCAAACGCTTGGAAATTTAGGCTGACAACCTTTTGACCAACTTTTTTTAAATGTTAGTAGTCTTTGTATACTCTTTGTATAGTCTTTGACAACTTTTTGACAACTTTTGTAGTGTATTTGTGCATTTTTTGTAAGCACAAAAATGCCATTGCAAAAATGAGAAAAAGCCTTGTAGATACTGACTTTGTCAGCTTCCACAAGGCTTTTAGCTTTTGGCGGAGAATCAGAGATTCGAACTCTGGAACCGTGTTACCGGTTACACGATTTCCAATCGTGCGCCCTCGACCAACTAGGCGAATTCTCCATAATATTAAATTGATGAGAACCGTAATGTACGGTTACACGATTTCCAATCGTGCGCCCTCGCACCTTGCGCGAACTCTCCATAGTATTAAATTAATGAGAACCGCGCATACGGTTACTCATTTCTCAATTGCTTGAATAGTATATCACAATAGTTTTGAAAAATCAAGATGTTTTTTGCTTTTTTATGAAATTTTTTATTACTTCTCTTTTCACACCTATTTTTATTGCGTTTCGGGATCAGATGTGATATAATGGCAAAAAGGGACAAAGGAGTATGGCTTATGTCACAGCAATATATATGCCTGACGGAAGTGGTACAAACTAGTTTTGGAACGGACAAAAAACCCGTCTTTTGCGTTAAAATTTTTTGAAATATTTTTATATATCGGCAAAATTTTGCCTTAAACACGAGATTTTTGTCTCGTTCTAAAATGACCAAGCACCTAAAGCCTAACTATTTAGAGATGATTTTCGGTGCGGAAGGAGGCAGACTTATCGACATAAGTCAACGATGACAAGCCTAAAAGCGCTTTAAATAGTAGGCTTTAGGCTGGTTCGTACCACTCACGTCAGGCATAAAACTTTGAAAATTGTGCGACCTGCACCTTTTGGGGCGGGACAAGATCCTTTTTGAACATTGCTCAGCAAATAATAGTTGTTGAGGGTCCTATGGCAAGGGGTAAATGCTTTTGCAGGGACAGCTCACGCTATTGGAGCACCGAAGGTACGTAGGCAAATTACCATTGTTCAAAATACGAAAGATGGGCCGCCATCAGAGATTAAAAAATCAAGGAGTTAAAATGGAAAAGTGGAGTAAGGAAAAAGCTTGGGAATGGTATAATTCTCGCCCTTGGATCAGGGGATGCAACTATATGAGTGCAAGCTGTGCAAACAGGGTTGACCAGTGGCAATCCCTACATTTTGATGAATATTTAGAGGAAACAGAAGCTGAGCTTCAGGTTATGCAGGAGCTTGGCTTTAATTCTGTGCGTTTGATACTTGAATATGTTGTTTGGAAGGAAGAGCATGACCTTTTTCTTAAAAATTTTGAAAGGTACATATCCCTTTGCCACAAATACGGAATTTCCTGTATGATTGTTTTGGCAAATGACTGTATGCCGCCAAAAACTGAGCTTTGGAAAATGCCTTACATTGGTGAGCAGCACTACGATATCGGTTATCACGGTGGCAGACGCCACTCCCAGCACGGAGCCCACAACGGCCCAGCCCCTCACTTTTATTTGGACAACGAGGAATCAGCCAACGATTACTTTAAAATGGTTGAGGAAATTGTTACCTTATACAAGGATGACCCACGCATTTTAATGTGGGATTTATTTAACGAGCCCGGCAACAGCAGACGTGAGGCTATTGCTATGCCTTATGTTAAAAGAATGGTTGAAACGGTACGCAAAATAACCCCAACACAGCCCCTTACCATTGGCGCTTGGTGGTTTGACATTAATGACAATTTCCGCACAAGTGAGGTTAACAGGTACGCCCTTGAAAATTCCGACATTATAACATACCACAACTATAGCACCTATGAGGAGCATATACAGGTTATAAAGTACTTAAAATCCTTGGGTAGGCCTCTTGTTAACACGGAGTGGCTTGCAAGGTGTACAGGAAACACTGTGTTTGACAACTTCCCTCTTTTCTATCTTGAAAACATAGGATGCTACAACTGGGGCTTTGTTGCAGGAAAATACCAGACATTTGAGCCATATGAGGCACACTGGAATTGGTACAGGGATGACAAGCGCGCGCCCATTGATTTTACCAAGTGGTTCCACGATTTGTACAGGCCCAGCTTGCGCCCATACGACCCACACGAAACAGAATTGATTAAAAAATTCTGCGATTTGGCGGACAAGGAGTTCAAAGCAAGGAAGGATAAATAAACCCATAGTTTTATATTAAAATCGACACAGGGTAAGGCAAAATGCCTTACCCTGTGTGTTTTATTGCTTATTTATTCCAATATAGTTTTCTGCGCTTACGCTTGATTATATAGCTATAAACAGCGAAGGCAATTAAGGCTACCGCTATTACACCGCAGATGATGTAAATACCACCGCCGAAGGAAGCGGAGTCAACCTTTAAGTCCTCCCACAAGGAATTCAAGAGTCTCAAATCCTCTGTTGGAAGATTTCTGTATGCAAATGTATCAAACATTGTGTCAAGCTGAGTCTCAAATTCACTATGATAAATTATATCATAGTCTTCACCAAGATAGTCCAGGTACTCCTGGTTTTCCAAAACCACCTTGTTTGGTGAGCCGTAATACAGATATTCTGCATTGGCAACCGCAGGCTCTTCACTTAGCATATAGTTAATATATGCGTGAGCAAGCTCAGGGTTTGTGGCACTCTTTGGAATACACATTGCATCGGCAAAAATGTTGGTTACATATTTGCCATTTGTTTTTGGATAGTAGAAGCCGAGATTTATGCCGTTTTCCGCTGCGTTTTCAATCATTGTAAGGCAGTCACCTGCGTAGTAGGCAGCCAAGGCAGCCTCACCGCTTTCCATCTTATTGAAGATTTCATCCATAACGTAGCTTTGAACCAGTGGCTTTTGCTGCTTTAGCTTTTCGTATGCAATTTGCCACTCCTCATCAGTTGCGTTATTTACGTCTATGCCAAGAGAGTACATAGCAACACCAAAGGCATCACGGGCGTTATTGAACTGAAGGATCTGACCCTTATAGTCCTCATCCCAGAGCAGCTCCCAACCAGCCTCTCCAGCCTCGATTTTTGCAAGGTCCTCTTCACCCAGCTTGTCCGCATTATAAACAATTCCTATAATGCCGTAGGTGTACATAACGGAGTACTTTTCTTCTCCGTTATCGTAATACGGGCTCTTGAATTTATCAAGTATATTTGCATAATTGGGGATTTTATCAAGATTGATTGTTTGCAAAAGGTCCTCAGACTTGAGCCTCTCTATCATATAATCAGAGGGGATGATAACGTCATAGTCCGCAGCGCCGCTTTTCAGCTTTGCGTACAGGTCCTCATTACTTGCATAAGTAGTATAGCTTACATTAACCTTGATTTTTTTGCCATGCTCCTTATAATACCAATCCTCGTAATATTCCTCAAAGGATTTATTTACATCCAATGTATCTTCTCCACCATCAGAGATATACTCACCCCAGTTATAAACGTTCAGGGTAACGGTTTCGGTGCTTGCAGAAACAGCAAAAACTATAATTGTAATGGCGGCGATAACACCAAACAGTGAGCCAACCACGATTTTGGTTATCTTTTTTGCCTTTTTAGACATTCTTTCTCTGCTCTTGTCAGAGGTGAGATTAGATACCAGCAAAAGAATCAAAATAGATACAAAAATAAGTGTGGACAAGGCGTACATATCGGGGGTTACGCGCTTTTTGGTCATTGAATAAATTCTGATTGGCAAGGTTTCAAAGCCGCTGCCGATTGTGAAATAGCTGATTACAAAGTCATCAAGTGACAGGGTAAACGCCATAATCAAGCCTGAAATTACACCCGGCAAAATAGCAGGCAATTCAACCTTAAAAAAGGATTGAAGGGGTGTACAGCCCAAATCCTGCGCTGCCTCAGGCAAGGACTTGTCCATTTCCTTAAACTTAGGTAAAACAGACAAAATTACGTAAGGCAAATTAAAGGTGATATGCGCGATTAAAACCGTACCGAAGCCAAGGCTTGATTGAGCCCCCACAATACCGCACACGAAAACGAACAGAAGCATCATGGAAATACCAACAACGATTTCCGGGTTTATCATCGGTATTTTGGTGACGGACATGATTGCACCCTTGATATGCTTATTACGCATTTTATTAATTCCATAGGCAGCCATTGTGCCGATAACTGTGGAAATAATTGATGACAGAATAGCCAACAAAAGTGTATTTTTAAGCGCATTTAAGGTGGCAGAGTCACTAAACAGCTCACTGTACCACTTCGTTGAAAAGCCTGTAAAATTGCCCGTGCTGTTTGATGCGTTGAAGGAATATAAAATCAGCACGGCAATTGGCATATACAAAAAGACAAATGTTAAAACGGTGTAGATGTTACCAAAAAGCTTCTTTTTCATACGATAACACCTCCGTCATCCTCACCCGAGTACTTGCTCATTACAGCCATACTGATAATAATAATCAGCATAAGCACAAATGACATAGCTGCACCAAGGTTATAGTTGTACGCGGTTTGGAACTGACGCTCGATTGTATCACCGATTAAGTCAAAGTTTCCTCCGCCCAGCTTTTGCGAAATATAGAAGGTACTGATTGACGGCACAAATACCATTGTAACACCGGAAATTATGCCTGACATACTAAGAGGAAAAACAACCCTTAAAAGCACTCTGAATGGGCTGCAGCCAAGGTCAGAGGCTGCCTCTAACAGCCTTATATCTATCTTGCTGATAACGGAGTGCAAAGGGATAATCATATATGGCAGGTAGTTATATACCATACCTAAAATTACCGCTCCCGATGTGTTTATCATATGGAAAGGACCAAGCCCGATTGAACCCA
>SVRE01000074.1 GCA_015065005.1 Oscillospiraceae bacterium | reverse complement strand
ACACCATTAGAAAAACGATGCCAGTTTGCTTCTTAAAATTTAATATTCTACCATAGGGGGTGTTTTTTGTGCCGTCTGCACAAAATGGTTCACTTCAGTCTTGGACGGTTTTTTTATTTTTTAACAATATCGGTTTTGTTGGTCTGCGCCACAATGTAGTGGGGTCTGCCCTTAACCTCATCATAAATCTTGGCAATATATTTGCCAACAACGGCGATGGACAAAAGCACAGTGCCGCAAAGGGCAAAAATAACAAACAGGGTAATATACCACTGCAGGCTGTATGAGTACTTAATGCTTTCCCCCTGTACAAGTGCAACGATAGCCAAAGCAAGAGGGCAAACTGAAATAATGTAGGATAAAAGTGCATTAAAAGTAGCAAACTTCAAGGGAACATCGGAAAAGCCCACAATTCCGTCAAGGGAGTAGTTAAACAGCTTTCTGAAGCTCCATTTTGTTTCCCCTGCCACTCTTTCTACGTTGTCATAGGACATCCAATAGGTCTTAAAGCCAATCCAGCCGAAAATACCCTTGGAAAAACGGTTATTTTCACACATAGCAACAATGGCATCAACCATATCGCGCTTCATAAGCCTGAAATCACGTGCGCCGCTGATAATATCAACCTTGGAAATCTTGCCCATGATTCTGTAAAACATTTTTGCAAAGAAGGAACGGATTTTCGGCTCTCCCGAGCGTGTATTCCTGCGTGTGGCAACACTGTCGTATTCTCCTTCTTCAAGGATTTTAAGCATATCCTTTAAAAGTGATGGTGGGTCCTGCATATCCGCATCCATAACCGCAGTATAATCACCGCTGGAATTGCAAAATCCCGCATACATAGCCGCCTCTTTTCCAAAATTTTTGGAAAATGCAATATACTTAACTCGCTCATCGCTTTTAGCAAAATCCTTCAGAATCGAAAGGGTCTTGTCACGTGAGCCATCGTCTATAAACAAAAATTCAAATTCATAGTCAGCCAAATCAGCGCTAACCTTATTTAATTCATCATAAAAGGGCTTAAGTGATTCTTCCTCGTTGTAGCAAGGAACAATTAAAGAAATTTTCACATCATACCTCCGTTAGCCAAAAAAGCAAAGCGCATCACTTTTAAGGCGCGCTACACGCATACCGTGTCTTGGGTTATTTTACCACAAAACTCACATTATGTCAACCTTATATTAATTATGGACACCAAATGTAACAAACAAGCCTTAATTTGGAAACAAAAAACAAGGGTTATACTAACCGCCCTGTCAGTAGAACCCTTGATTTAATATTTATTTTTGGTTTCGGTTGTCCCGTTCTATCAACCTACGCACAAACAAACCCTTAACGGTGATAGGGCGAGGAGAAATTCGTGGTTTTCTCCCGAAGGCGTACTTGGTACGTCGAGAGGGGAAAAACGCGAATAGAAACCAAAATTAAAACTAAAGAGGAAAAGCCTTGGCTTTTCAACATTAAAAGAGTAGCGAACAAAACAAAAAGGCTGTACTAACTGTTATCAGTACAACCTTATATTTAAAAATCATTTTGGTTTCGGTTATCCCGTTCTATCAACCTACGCACAAACAAGCCCTTAACGCAAATACGGAGAGCAGAAATTTATCATTTTTCCCGAAGGCGTACTTAGTACGTCGAGAGGGAAAATGGTAAATAGAAACCAAAAATTTAGGATAAAAGAAGAAAAACCTTGAGTTTTTCAACCTTGAGAAGTGGAAAACAAAAAATAGGGTCGAACTAACCGTTTTCAGTACGACCCTATTATTGATTGTATTTTTGGTTTCGGTTATGCCTCTGTATTTGCGTTAACAACCACTTCGGCGATTTGAATTGCGTTAGTAGCCGCACCCTTACGTACCTGGTCACCACAGCACCAAAGTGTGATAGCGTTATCAAACACAAGGTCCTTCCTTATTCTACCAACGTAAACAATATCCTGTCCGGATGTTACAAGTGGCATTGGGTACTCCTTCTTTTCCCCGTCATCATAAAGACGGCAGCCCGCCGCGTTTGCAACAGCCTCTCTTACCTGCTCAACGGTAAGATTGTCCTCAGTCAAAACAGTAACGGAAATAGAGTGTGAACGAACAACAGGAACACGAACGCAGGTGCAGGTTACCTTTAATTCAGGCAAGTGGAGGATTTTTCTACCCTCATTCTGCATCTTCATTTCCTCTGCGGTAAATCCGTTATCAAGGAAGCCGCCGATGTGTGGGATCACGTTTTCAGCAATCTGGTATTGGAAAACGTTGTTTGTGATTTCGCCGCCGTTAACAATAGCGTTCATCTGGTTGCGAAGCTCTATGGGTCCCTCAGCACCTGCACCGCTTGTAGCCTGGTAAGTGGATGCCACCATACCCTTAATCTTGGAAAGCTTGTTAATAGCATTAACAGCAACGAGAGTAATGATAGTAGAGCAGTTAGGGTTAGAGATAATACCCTTGTTCTTCTTTACGTCCTCAGCATTGATTTCCGGAATTACAAGGGGAACATCATCGCACATACGGAAAGCGCTGGAGTTGTCAACAAAAACAGCACCCGCTTTAACAATGGAAGGTGCAAGCTGCTTTGCAACCGCATTGGATGCCGCACCCAAAACAATATCAAGTCCCTCAAATGCATTTTCGTCAGCCAACTGAACAGTAAGCTCCTCACCCTTAAATGTAATCTTCTTACCAACGCTCCTTGGGGAAGCCAAAAGGCGAAGCTCACCAACAGGGAAATTTCTTTCCTCCAAAATATTCATCATTTCACGTCCAACGGCGCCTGTTGCACCGAGGATACCAACATTAAACTTTTTCATTTCTTTGTTCTCCTTAGTTTGCTAAATCGTATAAAACCTTAATTGTTTTCTTGAAGTTAATATCGTCAACACCGATAATGATGTTGATTTCATCTGCGCCCTGCTCAATCATCCTGATGTTGATGTCATTTTCGCCAAGTGCGGTAAATATTTTGCCTGCAATACCAATATTGGACTGTAGCTTTCTGCCAACAACAGCAATCAAGCTGATTTCGTTTGCAATATTAATTGAATCGGGTGCTACTGCGGTGTTAAGGGCGGAAATAATCTCGTGCATTCTGTTTTCAATATATGAGGATGCCACAACAACAGAGAAAGAGTCAATGCTTGAAGGAATATGCTCAATGGGCACACCGAAGCGCTCAAACACCTCAAGGGCGCGTCTTACATAACCAATCTCATCATTCATCCTGTTCTTTGCGATTGTGATAATAGAGAAGTTCTTTTTACCGGAAATACCTGTAATAAAGCTGGTTTTTGCATCCTCCTCTTCATCAAAGCTTTCCATAATAAGAGTACCGCGTGCGTTCATATCGTTGGTGTTCTTAATATAAAGAGGAATGTTCTTTTGGCGAACAGGGAATACCGTTTCCTCATGCAAAACCTCAGCGCCCATGTAGGAAAGCTCACGAAGCTCCGCAAAGGTAACATTTTCAATAGGTCTTGGGTTTTCAACAATTCTTGGGTCAGCAGTCATAATACCGCTAACGTCTGTCCAGTTTTCGTACATATCAGCGTTAACAGCCGCCGCTGCAATAGCACCTGTAATATCGGAGCCGCCGCGAGAGAAGGTCTTAACCGCACCGTCAGGAGTAATGCCGTAAAATCCCGGGATTACAACCCTGTTTGTCTTTTCGATAATAGCGGACAGGGCAGCATAGGACTTTTCAAAATCAACCTTACCGTTGAAGTTGAAGTAAAGCCACTCTGTGCTGTCAACAAAGGTGTAGCCAAGGTACTCTGCCATAAGCTTTGCATTTAAGTACTCACCGCGGGAAACAATGTAGTCAACGCTTGTTTTCTTGTTAAGCTTAGGATAAATTTCCTCAAACTCCTTATTCAAATCCTGCTTTAAGCCGCAGTAATCGTAAATTGCCTGGTATCTTGACTTGATTTCCTCAAAAATATGGTCAAAATTAGCATTGTACTTAATGTGCGCCTGGCAAAGGTACAAAAGGTCAGTAACCTTCATATCCTTTGAATGTCTTTTACCCGGGGCAGAAACAATAACAATAGCCCTTGAAGAGTCAGCCTCAACAATTTTCTTTACCTTTTCAAAGGTTTCACCCGAGGCAAGGGATGAACCGCCGAATTTTAATACCTTTAACATATATCTCTCCTTATATCTGCTTATTCCTCAAAGCCGGCGAAGAATGAGCTGGAATCGCTTATTAATATAGCGGCTGAGAGTGTGTGAATTTCCTTAACACTCATCGCCTTTGTTATAATGTGGTTGTTACCGTTGATTTTTTCACAGCTGTCAATGAACTCACCCTCAAGCTGTGCCTTGGTTCTGATATAGTAGCTTCTCTTAAAAACACTGTTGTCCACCGTCAGATTTTGTGGTGTGAAGCTTAGCCCGGTATCCCCGTTTACAATATCAATTATATCCTGTGCAAGTGCGTTACCTGTTGGGTATTTGCCCGCGCCCTGTCCAAAGAAGGAAAGGCGACCAACGCTTTGACCGAAAAGGGTAATCATATTGAAGTTTTTGCAAACATTGGACTCAGGCGACTTATATGAAAGTATAGCAGGCTCAACAAATACGGAAACACTGTCGCTGTTCTTAATTCCAAAGCCAAGGTAGCGTACAGTCTTACCAAGCCTGCCGACAATATATTCTATGTCACATTTCTGGATTGTGCGCATAGAGAACACGTCAACATTTTCTTCCTTTATTATAGTATTAAAGGCAAGTGAGCTTGAAATTGCGGTTTTTCTTGCAGTATCAAGGCCGTCAATGTCGGCCGAAGGGTTAGACTCTGCGTAGCCAAGGGCCTGCGCCTCCTTTAATACATCATCAAACTCGCGTGAGTCTGTAATCATAGCATCTAAGATAAAGTTGGTTGTACCGTTCATTATACCCATAATTTTGGATACTTCATCACAGCGTACGCTTCTTTTTAAATTATAAAGCCAAGGAATACCGCCGCCAACCGCTGATGTAAAGCGGAGTGTAACGCCGTTTTCAAGCGCTAAATTATGAAGCTCCTCATAGTATGTGCAAATTAGATGCTTGTTGGAGCTGACAACGTGCTTGCCCGCCTTTAGCGCCTTGACAACAAATGTGTGCGCAGGCTCAAGACCGCCAATCGCCTCAGCAACAACTCCGATTTCCTTATCATTTAAAATATCGTCATAATTTGAGGTTAAAATGTCACCAAGCTCATCGTGTGGACGGATGTCAAGGACCTTCTTAACATCATACCCGTAATTCTTAAGCACTTCAAATGCTCCGGAGCCAACAACACCGTAACCGAGAATTGCGATTTTCATACAAAATTTGCCCTTCCGATAAAAAATTTTGAATTTTTCGTGTTTTTCTTTCAAAAACACTTGTTTTTCTATGGAAGATAGTGTATCATATAAAAAGTAAAAAATCAAGGGGGTTTTGAAAAAAATGTTATATTTAAGCACAAGAAATAATAAAATTGAAAAAACTGCGTCACAGGCAGTGCTTGAGGGCCTTGCTTCTGACGGTGGACTTTATATGCCAAAAAGCTTTGCAGGGGTAGAATTTCCAATGGAAAATCTTGCAAAAATGGGTCCTAAGGAAATTTCCGCAACTGTTGTTTCTCTTCTTTTTGCAGGGGATGAAATGCTAAAGGGAGCGGGCAGCGAGTATGAGGAAGCGTACAAGCTTGTTTCCAAGGCTTATGACGGTAAGTTTGAAAATGAGGACTATGCACCCCTTTCCAAGGTTAATGACGCTTATGTTATGGAGCTTTATCACGGCCCTACCTGTGCCTTTAAGGACGTTGCCCTTCAGCTCCTTCCCCAGTTTATCGGTGCGGCAAAGCGCGCAACGGGTATGGAGGATGAAATTGTTATTTTAACTGCCACCAGCGGTGACACAGGCTCTGCAGCATTAAGCGGCTTTTCAAATGTAGACGGCGTTAAAATTATCGTTTTCTATCCAAAGAAGGGTATTAGCGCAGTACAGGAAAGGCAAATGGTGTCCGTTGACGGCAAGAACACCTGCGTTTGCTCTGTTGTCGGTAATTTTGACGATGCGCAAAGCGGCGTTAAGAACATTTTTGCAAAGCTTGAATTGCCAAAGGGTGTTCAGCTCTCCAGCGCTAACTCTATTAATATAGGTAGGCTTGTTCCGCAAATCGCATATTACTTCAAGGCTTACGGTGAGCTTTTGAATAAAAATGAAATTAAAATGGGAGACAAGGTTAACTATGTTGTTCCAACAGGTAACTTTGGCGATATTTTGGCAGGCTATTTTGCAAAGAAAATGGGCTTGCCAGTGGGTAAGCTCGTTTGCTCATCCAACACAAACAAGGTGCTGACAGACTTCTTTGAAAGCGGCGTATATAATAAGAACAGGAGCTTTTACATTACCAAGTCACCCTCTATGGATATTCTTATCTCCTCTAACCTTGAAAGGCTTTTGTACCTCACCTGTGGGGATGCAAAATGCGCTGAATATATGGCACAGCTTAAGGAAAAGGGAGAATATAAGCTTGCAAAAGATGAGCTTGACAAGATAAGACAAGAGTTTGACGCAGGCTTCTGTGATGATATTGAAACAATCGGCACTATTGAAAAGGTTTATAACGAGTACGGTTATTTAATGGACACACATACAGCCGTTGCTTGGAATGTGTATGAAAAATGGGCTGAGGAAACAGGAAATAAGGATAAAACGGTTGTTCTTTCCACCGCCTCCCCATACAAGTTCTCAAACAGCGTAATGAAGGCGCTGGGCAAGAGCTATAACGGTGAATTTGATGCCCTTAAAAAGCTACAGGAATACACAGGCGCACCTGTGCCAAATAGCCTTGTAAATATTGAAAATAAGGCTGTTTTCCATAATGTAACTGTAGAAAAGGATGATATGCTTGATTTCGTTTCCGAAATGGTGAACAAGAAAATCTGGCATAACTAAAAATAGGCAAATAAAATGGATAAAATTAAGGTAAGGGTGCCTGCCACAAGCGCAAATCTTGGCTCAGGCTTTGATTGCTGCGGTATCGCCCTTGAGCTATATAACGTATTTGAATACGAAAAAATCAAAAGCGGTGTTGAGTTTGTTGGCTGGGATAAGGCGTTTGCAAACGAGAGCAATTTAGCATATCTTGCATACAAGGCTGTTTGTGACAAAATAGGTGTTGATTCCTGTGTAAAAATTACAATTATAGACACAGGGGTGCCTGTTTCAAGGGGGCTTGGCTCCTCTGCAACCCTTATTTGCTCGGGTGCTTATGCGGCAAATAAGCTCCACGGGATGAAGCTTTCCAAGGAAGAGGTTTTTGAAATCTGTACCGAGCTTGAGGGCCATCCCGATAATGTAGCTCCTGCGCTTTTTGGTGCCTTTTGTACATCTGTTACTGATATGAAGGGCAACCCGTATACCGTGCGTACCCACGTTTCAAAAAGGATACACTTTACGGTGCTTATTCCCGATTTTGAGGTGCAGACCCATGATGCGCGGGCGGTTTTACCGCAAATGGTTAAAAGAGAGGATGCGGTTTACAATATGTCCCGTGTTGCTCTTTTGGCAAGCGCGTTCAAAAGCGGAAGCGGTGAGCTTTTAAGGATTGTTACAAGGGACAGGCTACACCAGCAGTACAGACGCCCCTTGTTCAAAAATATTGATGAAATTGAAAAATGTGCCTATGAGTGTGGCGCAATTTCATTTATGATAAGCGGAGCAGGCTCCACCTGCCTGTGCTTGTCAACTAAGATGATAGAAGAAAAATTGAATGATAAAATTAAGGATTTGCCAAACGGTTGGGTAGCCAAGGAATTGAAAATTTCCAAATACGGTACAAAAGAGGTAGAGTAATGTTAAGTAAGTTTTTACTTGTGGACAAAGCAATTTTACCATCATATTACGAAAAGGTTATAGAGGCAAAGGCATTATTATCAAGCGGCAAGGTTAAGGACGTTTCCGAGGCTGCAAAGGCTGTGGGCATTTCCCGCAGTACATATTACAAATATAAGGATTACGTTTTCCCAATAGGGGAAGGGGCTGAGGAAAGAAAGGCTGTTGTGTCAATGACCCTTAGCCATAAGGCAGGCTTACTTGGCGAGGTTTTGGGTGAATTATCCACACAGGGTGTGAATATTTTGACAATAAATCAAAACCCCCCCGTTAATTCCCGTGCCCACGTGGTTATCTCAATGGACATATCAAAGGTTGTTGGTGACTCTGACGTTTTGATAAAATCACTTAGCCAAATCCCCGGCGTTTCTCACGTAAAATTAATAGCAATAGAATAAAAAAATAACGGCAGTAGCCGTTATTTTTTTATTGTTATTCAGTTCTCAAAGCAATAACAGGGTCCTTCTTTGCCGCAACTCTTGATGGGATAAGACCTGCAACAAGGGTAAGGAGCATACTGATTATTACAAGGGCAATTGCAGGGCCAAAGCCAAGGGAAGCCTTGAGTCCC
>SVRE01000073.1 GCA_015065005.1 Oscillospiraceae bacterium | reverse complement strand
CATAATTATACCTTATAGCCCTTTGCATAAATGTTCAGAATAATTACTCCTGCTATCATCAAAACTGTCAAAAGTAAGAAAACATAGTCTCTTGCCTTCATTTTCAAAACCTTCATCCTTGTTCTGCCCGTTCCACCGCGATAGCAACGGCATTCCATAGCTGTTGCCAGCTCGTCAGCACGCCTGAAGGCAGAAACAAACAGAGGAATTATGATAGGAATAAGAGCTTTGGCGCGTTTAATCAACCCGCCTCTTGAAAAATCAGCTCCTCTTGCCTTTTGTGCATTCATGATTTTAGCGGTTTCATCCACCAATGTGGGAATAAACCTCAGTGCAATTGTCATCATCATTGCAAATTCGTGCACAGGCACCTTTATTTTCTTCAAGGGTGCAAGCCCTGTTTCAATGCCGTCAGTCAGCTCTATCGGTGTTGTTGTGTAGGAAAAATACAAGCTTGTGCAAGCCATTAAGACAATGATCCTCAAGGCAAGCACACCTGCTTTTATCAGACTTTCCTTGTAAATTACGATTGTCCAATGATTTGGTATAACCTGCCAGTTAACAAGCTCAGTTTCCCCTTGAGTCCAGAATAAATTTAAAATTGTTGTGAAAATTACAATTACGAATATTGGCTTAAGTCCCTTCAAAACCATCATGAACGGAACCTTACTAATTATTATAGACGCAACTGTGATTAAAATTAACAGTAAATACGAAAATATGTCCTTTGCAACAAAAATGCTTACCAGAAATACAATCATAAAAAGCAGCTTTGTTCTGGGGTCAAGCCTGTGAATCAAGGAATCCTTTTCGTAATATACTCCAAAGGACGCTTCCATACTACACACCCCTTCCGTTTCTACCGCTTAAGTACAAGCTCTTAATTGCCTGTACTGCACCGTCAACGGTATAAATATTGTTTGGAATATCCACACCCTTTTCTCTGAGTGCCAAAATAATTCCTGTTATTTCGGGTACGTCCAAGCCAACCTCCAAAAGAAGCTCGTGCTGAGAAAAAACCTCCTCACACGTGCCGCTTGCAACCACCCTTGCATGTGACATAACAATTGCCCTGTCACAGTACATTGCCATATCCTCCATACTGTGGCTGACAATAACAACACTGTTCCCACTTTTCCTTTGGTATTCCTTTATACCACCAAGTATTTCTCGCCTTCCTTTCGGGTCAAGACCTGCCGCAGGCTCGTCCAAAACCAGAATTTTTGGATTCATAGCCATAACTCCGGCAAGGGCAACGCGCCTTTTTTGTCCACCGGACAAATCAAAGGGAGACTTGTCAAGTATGCTTTTGTCAAGGCCGCAAAATTCAATACTCTGCGCTATTCTTTTTTCAATTTCATCATCAGACAAGCCCATGTTTTTAGGTCCGAAGGCAATATCCTCCTTTACAGTATCCGCAAAAAGCTGATACTCCGGGTACTGCATTACCATACCGACAATGAACCTTACCCGATTTATTTCCTTAGGCTTCTCCCATATATCCTTACCGTCAATGTAAACCGTACCGCTATCTGCCCTTATCAAGCCGTTTAAAAGCTGTACAAGCGTTGACTTGCCCGAGCCTGTGTGACCGATAATGCCTGTTATACAGTTTTCCTCTATGCAAAGATTTACATTGTCAAGGGCTTTGATTTCATATGGGGTCTTTTTTCCGTATACGAAATTAATTTCCTTTAATTCAACTATTGACATTTTTCTTCCTTATGCTTCCAGCTTCTCTTTAATTATGCTTGTACACTCTTCCAAATCATAAACCTTCAATGGAATATCAAGCGAAAGCTCCTTGTTTAATTTATCAATAAGCTCAATGCTTTGCGGCACCTCAAGCCCTGCCTCCCACAGCTTATCCGGCTGGGAAAAGACCTGATTCGGTGTACCCTCAAGATATACTGAGCCGTTTTTCATAACAATTACCTTGTCAGCCTGCACCGCCTCGTTCATATAGTGAGTAATCAGCACAATAGCAATCCCCTCCTCACGGTTAAGGCGCTTAATTGTGTTCATTACCTCTTTTCTGCCCTGGGGGTCAAGCATAGCGGTTGATTCATCAAAAACAATACACTGCGGCTTCATAGCAATTGTTCCCGCAATGGCGATGCGCTGCTTCTGACCGCCTGAGAGCTTGTGCGGTGCGTGCCTTGCGTATTCCTGCATGCCTACCGTTTCAAGAGCATAATCAACTCTTTTTCTGATTTCCTCGGGTGGCAAGCCTAAATTTTCCGGGCCGAAGGCAACATCCTCCTCAACCACCGTGGCAACAATCTGATTGTCGGGGTTTTGAAAAACCATGCCTATCTTTTTTCTGACCTCAAAAACATCCTCATCGGATATACCTTCATCAGTTATATCCTTACCGTCAATATATATCTTGCCGCTGTCGGCAGTTAAAATCATATTAATCAGCTTGGCAGAGGTTGATTTTCCAGAGCCGTTGTGACCAAGAATAGCCACAAACTCACCCTTTCCAATTTCAAAGGAAACATCATGCACTGCAAAATTGTTTTCCTCAAGATCGGAATTAGGATATTTATATGATACATTTTCCAGCTTTATTAATGGATTTGACATACTTCTTCCTTAATCCTTTGAATTCGCTACCCAGCGTGCGCTTGCACCGCAGGGTAAATAGCTTTTTGTTTGAGTAACAGGCAAAGCAAGCTCCGCCGTTTCTGCCCTTCCGCCGTGTTTTTTTACAATTTCAACATCCAAAACATAGCCCATAGTCAACGCGCTCAAGCCTGTTGTGTATGAATTTATGAGCATGAACAGTGGGTCATCGGACAGAACCTTTTCACAAAGAGAAACGAAATCGCAAACTGCATCCTCCAGCTTCCAAACCTCTCCCCCCGGTCCCCTGCCGTATGACGGTGGGTCCATTATAATACCGTCATATTTGTTTCCGCGGCGAATTTCACGCTCAACAAATTTGCGGCAATCATCAACTATGTATCTGACAGGGGCATCGGCAAGACCGCTTGAAGCCAGGTTCTCCTTTGCACAGGCAACCATACCCTTGGATGCGTCCACGTGCACAACCTCAGCCCCTGCAATAGCAGCCGCCGCTGTTGCACCGCCTGTGTACGCAAACAGGTTAAGAACCTTAACACGCTTACCCTCACTGCGCCTTTTTTCAATCAATTCCGAAAACCAATCCCAATTTGCCGCCTGTTCAGGAAAAAGACCTGTGTGCTTAAAGCCCATTGGCTTCAGGTTAAAGGTTAGCTTACCGTAACCGATTGTCCATTTTTCGGGAACGTCATTTTTAACCCAGGCACCGCCGCCACTGTTGGAGCGCCTGTATATACCGTGGGCGCTTTTCCACAGCTTATGCTCGCGCTTGCCCTTCCAAATAACCTGTGGGTCGGGACGGATCAGTATATATTTCCCCCATCTTTCAAGCCTTTCGCCATCGGATGTATCTAAAAGCTCATAGTCCTTCCAATTATCTGCTAAATACATTTTCTCACCTACATTTTATAGAATTTACTCAATACGTTTGAACCAACGTGACCGTGACATATTGCCAGCGCAAGCGCATCCGCCGTGTCATCCGGCTTTGGCGGCTTTGGCAGGTTCAAAAGAGTTGTAACCATTGTAATAACCTGCTTCTTCTCTGCCCTGCCGTAGCCAACAACAGATTGCTTGACCTGAAGCGGTGTATATTCATATATCTTCAAGCCCTTTTGGTGCGCCGCCAAAAGGATTGTCCCCCTTGCCTCAGCAACGCAAATACCTGTTTTTTGATTTGTATTCCAAAAAAGCTCCTCAATAGACATAACCTGTGGCTTGTATTTATCTATGATTGTATTCATACCGTCATAAATCTGCGAAAGCCTTTCCTCAATTGGCAAGCCTGCCTTGGTTTGTATCGAGCCATAGCCCATAACGCGAAATCTACCGCCCACACATTCAAGCACGCCCCAGCCCACAATAGCAAAGCCAGGGTCAATCCCCAAAATAACCATAAGCATTCCTCCCTCTTGACATTGTTTTTCATTATATTATACCATATTATTTATTCTGTGTCAAATATTATATTGTGAAAATCTTTTGTTTTTTCGTTGATTTTATAGGATAATTATGGTATAATGTATTCTGTAATAATATTGCATAGCCAAAAAGTACCCATTCGAATTGTTACTTTGTTAGGAGGTGGCTTATGAAAAATATTCCCATAATCAATGTTGGAAATGTGCTTGAAATGAAAAAGCCACATCCTTGTGGCAGTAAGTTGTTTAAGGTTACGCGCGTTGGCTCCGACCTTAAAATAATGTGCCTTGGCTGTAACAGGACAATGACCCTTGAAAGAGTCAAGGTTGAAAAAATGATTAAAAATATTATGCCGGGTGAAAATGATGAATAATAATATTAACGTTACCGAGGACTTCTCACGTGTTGACGCCAAGGTTAGCTTTAAGGAAAGATTTTCCTGTTTTTTCCGCAGTCTGCTTGATAAATTTTCCAAAAGCCTGTATGAAAAAAACTATTGCTATCTTTCCTTTGCAATTCCTGTTGTAATTATTTACTTTACCTTTGCTTGCTTAGGAATGTTTCCGTTTGGTGAAAGGTCCATCCTTACCCTTGATATGGACGGGCAGTATGTTTACTTTTTTGAGCAGCTGAGAGATATTTATACGGGAGATGCCTCTCTTTTTTACACCTTTGAGCGGTGTCTTGGCGGTGAGTTTTTAGGATATTTTACGTATTATCTATCCTCTCCGCTTTCCATAATAGTTGCCCTCTTCCCTAAGAAAATGATTACCGAAGCCATTATGACAATGATGATTCTGAAAAGTGGCTTGTCCGGTCTTTCCTTCTCTGTTTATTTAGGCAGAACAAGACAAAAGAATACCATCGGCTTTGTTATGTTTTCCACAATGTATGCACTGTGCTCATACGGTACTATGTATCAGTTCAATACAATGTGGATTGATGCGCTTATCTTCCTTCCCTTGATTGCTTTGGGCGTTGAGTCCTTGGTTAAGGCGGGAAAATTCAAGCTGTTTACCGTTTCCTTGGCATTGGCAATATGCTCTAACTATTATATCGGTTACATGCTTTGCATTTTTGTTGCCATTTATTTCTTTTTCTGTATTGCTTCCATACCCGAAAATGAAATATATCATTCGGACAGGGATTTTTGCAGGCTTAAAAGCTTTTTGCGTATAGCTGTTGCCTCGGTTATAGCGCTTATGATGGCGGCGGCAATTATTTTCTCGGCCTATTATTCCCTACAGTTCGGTAAATCCAGCTATCAGGACAGCTCCTTTGATGCGGAGTTAAGATTTGATGCGTTAAATCTTGTTGCCAAATTGTTCTTAGGCTCCTTTGACACTGTAAGATTTGCGGGAACGCCAAACATTTACTCAGGTCTTTTTACCCTTATTATGCTGCCTGCATTTTACATTTCCAAAAGGGTTAAGCCAAGAGAAAAGATTTTTTACACTGTGCTTGTGCTTGTTTTAGTGCTTAGCTTTTCAATTAACTCGATTGACCTTGTTTGGCACGGCTTCCAGCCGCCTATCTGGTTCAACTACCGATATAGCTTCCTTTTCTCCTTTATCATTGTAGCTATGGCATACAGGGGATACGAGGAATATGATAGCCTTGACACAGGCTTTATCGGTAAAATTGCGCTGGCTTTGATAGGACTTTTACTTGTTATACAAAAGACGGTAACACTTGCAAGATATGAGTGGGTAGATAATTCCTGGCAGGAAATTGACGTAAAGCCCGGTTACGGTATGCTTTGGCTGTCAATTTTGTTTATTCTTGTATATCTTTTGATTTTCTTTGCTAAAAAGCACACCTCCTCTCCCCGTGTTGCAACGGTGGCTTTGGCTGTTGTTGTGTTTATTGAAGCCTTTTCAAACTCCTTGATAAACTGGACAGGCGAGCTTAAGGACGGTGGATGTGCCACACGTGAAAATTACAGAAGCTATGTAGATAAAATAGAAGATGCCACGGCTGAAATTGCACTGAAGGACCCAACCTTTTACCGTATGGAGCGCACCCTTGCAAGAAAATCCAACGATGGCTTAGTTGCCAACATTAACGGCCTTTCGGAGTTTACCTCTACCTTTAATGCTTCAACCGTCAGCTTTATAAACAGGCTGGGCTTTTATACCTCTGAGCCTACTGTAAATTACATTTCATCTAACCCGGTTTCCGATGCTTTGCTTGGGGTTAAGTATATTATCGGCTCAGGCGAAGAGGACACAAACGGGGAATTGCCAGGTCTTAACAGTGTATGCGGGCTTTACAAAAGCTTCACCACTAAAAACGGACTTGTTGTATATGAAAATCCATACGCACTCCCCATTGCATACAGGGTAAACGGCGATATTGAAAGAAGCTTTAAAAAACTTGAGTTTTTTGAGGGCGGTCAATCTCCGTTCAAAACCATGAACAACCTTTTCAGCGGTATGATGGGCGAAGATACTTCTCTTTTCAAGACCTGCGATTATAAATTGAACAAAGGCTCATTAAGCAGTGTTGATTATGATGACAACGGCGGTATCAGCTACAGAAAAAGCTCATCATCAAGTAATGCCTATTTCTACTTTACGGTAAAGGCGCATGAGGATGGAAACATTTATATGTATTTGCCCTCCCCATACACAACCGCAGCTAAGCTTGAGGTAGATGGCAAAACAATATCCTCTTCCTTCTTCCAAGGGGAAACACAGCGCATTATGGACTTGGGTTATTACGAGGCCGGGGATATTTTACGTGTAGAATTGGAATTTTCGCATTACAGATTATACCTTTGGGACACACAGGATTATTTTGTACAGGTTGATATGGAAAAGCTTACCCAGGTAACAAATCAACTGAAGGCTGAGGGCTTGGTGATTGATGAGTTTTCTGACACTAAGTTTGTCGGTTCTTTGAAATCAGCAGAGGATGGCACTGTGTTTACAACCATTCCTTACGATTCCAACTGGCAGGTATATGTGGATGGCGAGCAGGTCCCCACATACGAGCTTGTTGACTCCTTGCTTGGCTTTGATATTCCAAGCGGTGAGCATTCGGTTGAAATCAGATATGTTCACAAGCCATTTATTATCGGCGCTGTTATAAGCGTTATTGGAATTGGTCTGTTTGTGCTTCTTTCTATTCTTGATAAAAAGCGTAGAGAAAAATCAACTCTCAATAATGTGACTGTTCAGTGCCGCAATACAAGCTGCACCGAAAGCGGCAGCATTGAAGGCGATGACAAAAGCCTACAAGATGACAATTCCGAAAAAACTAATGAAAATTTAAGCGAGGAAAATAATGATATACCATCTTAACGGTACGCTTGAGCTTTGCGAGGAGGGCTCCTGCGTTATTGATTGCAACGGTATTGGCTACAAGCTTTTTATAAGCGATAACACCTACACCTCCGTTGTCGGTCACGTAAATGAAAAAATGAAGCTGCTTACCTATTTTCAGGTAAGAGAGGATGCGGTGGAGCTTTACGGCTTCAAAAATCACGATGAATTAAGCGCTTTTAAGCTGCTTATTACCGTTTCCGGTGTTGGACCTAAGGCAGCTATGTCTATTCTATCCTTGTTAACTCCGGACAAGCTGAGCATGGCCATTTGCGCTGAGGACACCAAAACCATTTCAAAGGCAAGCGGCATCGGCGCTAAGACTGCGGCAAGAGTTGTGCTTGAATTAAAGGACAAGATTGCAAAGCAGGTGTTTGCCTCATCAGGCACGGACCCTGTACAGGCTCCTATTTCCTTTGCAAAAAACTCCAACCTTTCAGAAGCGCTTGATGCCTTGGTGGTGCTTGGCTACTCTAAGGCTGAGGCGCAAAGAGCCTTGGGCGGAATTGACCCAAGCCTTGATGTTACAAAGATTATTCCACTTGCCCTTGCCAAGCTGATGAAATGAGGTTTAGAAGATGATTGACGAAACAGAATTTGATTTTGAAAGCAGAATAGTTTCAACAGAAGCCTCAGGCGAGGACTCAGAGGTTGAAATAAACCTGCGCCCCAAGGCGTTTGATGAATACATCGGTCAAGAAAAGGTAAAGGAAATGCTCAAGGTTTATATTGAAGCCGCCAAGGGCAGAAACGACTCCCTTGACCACGTGCTTCTCTACGGCCCTCCGGGTCTTGGTAAAACAACCTTGTCGGGCATTATTGCGGCGGAAATGGGCGTTAACTTCAGGGTAACCTCAGGCCCTGCCATTGAAAAGCAGGGAGACTTAGCGGCAATCCTTACTAACCTTGCCCCCGGTGATGTTTTGTTTATTGATGAAATACACCGTCTTTCACGCTCCATTGAGGAAATTCTTTACCCCGCTATGGAGGATTATGTGCTTGATATTATTATCGGTAAAGGTCCTGCGGCAAGAAGCATACGTGTGCCGCTTCCTAAGTTTACACTGATTGGTGCTACAACAAGGGCAGGTCAGTTAACAACACCGTTGCGTGACAGGTTTGGTGTGCTTTTACGCCTTGAGCTTTACTCCCACGAGGAGCTTGCAACGATTATAAAAAGAAGCGCGGCGCTTTTAGAGGTTGATATTGATGAGGAGGGCGCTTATGAAATTGCTTCCCGTTCAAGAGGTACACCGCGTATTGCGAACAGGCTTTTA
>SVRE01000072.1 GCA_015065005.1 Oscillospiraceae bacterium | reverse complement strand
AGGTTATATTTCCTTCATATCGTATTGGTATGAAAGGTCAGGGGTTGAGTCCTCTTTACCGCTGCTGCCGCTTGTGCCAGAGCTGCCTGTACTGCCCGGGGTTTCCGTATCGCCGCAGGAAATAAGAGCGCCAAGACACATAACCAAGCAAAGCAATATTGCTAAAATCCTCTTCATTTTTTGTTCCTCCGTTTTTTCGCTAATTAATTTTAACATATTACCGCACCTTTTGCAATAGACAATCAAAAATGAATTACCTCTCTCTCTCTGCAAAGAGCTATTCAAAATAAAACAAAAAGGTGGGGGCTAGCCCCCACCTGAGTTAATTATGCGTTTATTATTGAGTTTATTATATCCTGACGTGATTTTAATACCTTTTCCGCATCCGCCTTGTTTTCGCCCTTTACGGAATAGTAAACCTTAATCTTTGGCTCAGTACCTGAAGGACGGATTGCAATCCAGGAGGAGTCCTCAAAAACAAACTTCAGCACGTCTGCCTTCGGTAAGCCGTCAATACCTGCTGTGTAGTCATTAACCACAGCGATATTCGGCATAAGTCCCTTGCCCTTTTCTCTCATCTCCTTCATTATAGCCTGTATTCTTTCAACACCGTCAATTCCCTTAAGTGTATAGGAATCAAGCTTGTCAAGGAAGTAACCGTATTTTGCATAGATTTCTTCCATTACGTCAACAAGGGTCTTGCCCTGGTTTTTGTAGTAGCTTGCCATTTCGCAAATGAGCATTGATGCAACAACCGCATCCTTATCTCTTGCGTGGTTACCTACTAAATAGCCATAGCTTTCCTCATAGCCGATTACAAACTCGCCATTACCCTTTGTGTCAAATTGGTTCATAATATCACCGATAAACTTAAAGCCTGTCAGTACCTCACAAACCTTTAAGCCGTTCATTTTAGCGATAATTGCACCAAGCTCACTTGTAACAATTGTTTTAATAACAGTTGCCTTGTCACTAAGCTTTGCCTTGTTCATTTTGATTACGTAGTCAACAAGCAAGGCACCAACCTGGTTACCTGTAAAGAGCTTCATACCCTCCTTGGTATTAACTGCAATGCCAACACGGTCACAGTCCGGGTCTGTACCCAAAATAAGGTCGGAATTTGTCTCCTCACAAAGCTTTATACCCATACTCAGCGCCTCAGCATTTTCCGGGTTGGGGGAAATAACTGTTGGGAAGTTACCGTCCTTGATCTCCTGCTCCTTAACTATTGTTACATTGTAGCCAAGGTCGGAAAGCACACGGCGAACAGGCTTGTTGCCTGTACCGTGAAGTGGTGTATATACAATTTTTGCACTCTTTTCACCTATATCGTGAGCCTGCTTCTTTACGTTTGCAATAAAGCTCTCATATACCTCATTTGGCACGCTTTTTAAAAGGCCGCAATCTCTTGCTTCCTTTTCATCCATTACCTCAATGGCAGGAATATCTGTAATTGAATTTACGTAGCCGATAATTGCGTTTGCATCATCAATCAAAACCTGGCAGCCTGTTTCATCATAAACCTTATAGCCGTTATATTCCTTTGGATTGTGGCTTGCGGTTACAACAATACCGCCAACACATCCAAGCTCACGGACTGTAAAGGACAGGGTTGGGGTTGGCATAAGCTCATCGTACAAAAATGCGGGAATACCGCAATTTGCCATTACAAGTGCCGCTTCCTTTGCAAAGGTATCGGAATTGTTACGTGAATCATATCCGATTGCTACTCCGCGGCTGACCTCTTTACCGTATTTATCAAGAAGATAGTTTGCAAAGCCCTTTGTAGCCTTTCTTATTATGTACTTGTTCATTCTGTTAGTACCTGCGCCCATAACTCCGCGGAGTCCGCCTGTACCAAATTCAAGGTCTCTCCAGAAGCGATCCTCTATTTCTTCGTTAGAAAGATTAGCGCTCAGCTCATTTCTTGTTGCCTCATCAAACCTTTCATCACTTTGCCATAGCTTGTATGTGTTAAGAATTTCCTGTGATAGCTGCTTCATTTCAAAAATCTCCTTGTGTTTTTATGTCGCCTTCTCTTAAATTCGATATAGGGGACGGGAAGGTGCCGTCCCCTATACATATATTATATAACCATTTTTTTGAAATTACAACAGTTTTTTATTCTCCCTTTGTGTAAGCCAAAAGTCCGCCCGCCTTCAAAATGTCAATCTGGCGCTTTGTATAGCTGCATACAAGTGGAATTTTCTCTCCGTTTACGTTAAGGGTAATTTCGCCATTTTCCATACCCTCAAACACGTTTTCAAGGGATAAAGTGTCACCCTGTGTGCATTTTTCGTAGTCATCCGGGTTTTTGAAGGTCAGTGGCAAAATGCCCGCGTTAACAAGGTTTGCCGCGTGAATTCTTGCAAAGCTCTTTGCAACAACTGCCTTAACTCCTAAGTAAAGGGGAACTAATGCAGCATGCTCTCTTGAAGAGCCTTGACCGTAGTTAGAGCCGCCAACGATTATTGTTGACTTATTCTCAAGCGCCCTTTGCGCAAAGGATTCATCACATACCGCAAAGCAGAACTTAGAAAGGAACGGAATGTTTGAACGGTATGGCAAAATCTTAGCGCCTGCAGGCATAATGTGGTCTGTTGTAATATTGTCGCCAACCTTTAAGGTAAGCTTTGCTTCAATGCTGTTTTCAAGCGGATATGTGGTTGGGAACGGCTTAATGTTTGGACCGCGAAGAATTTCAAGATCCTTTGCCTCCTCCTCGCTTGCCGGCATTACAACTGCGCTGTCATCAATCTTAAATGATTCAGGCATAACAACCTCTTTGTACTCACCGAGAGTGCGTGGGTCGGTAATATAGCCTGTCAAGGCTGAAGCAACAGCAACCTCAGGAGAAACAAGATATACCTGTGCGTCCTTTGTGCCGCTTCTACCCTCAAAGTTTCTGTTAAAGGTACGTAAGGAAACGCCCGCTGAGTTAGGGGAGAAGCCCATACCGATACAAGGACCGCAAGCACATTCAAGCACTCTGGCACCGGATGCCAAAATGTCGGAAAGTGCGCCGCAGTCAGCAAGCATAGCAAGCACCTGCTTTGAGCCCGGGGAAACGGACAAGCTTACGCTATCGTCAATTTTCTTACCCTTAAGCATGCTTGCAACCCTTAGCATATCGCGAAGGGATGAGTTTGTGCAGGAGCCGATACATACCTGGTCAACCTTAATTCCGCTCAGCTCCTCTGCGCTCTTGATATTATCAGGGCTGTGTGGACAAGCAAGAAGTGGCTTAAGCTCACTTAGATTAATGTCGATAATTCTGTCATATTCGGCATCCGGGTCACTTTCAAGAGGAATGTAATCGTTTTCTCTGCCCTGCGCCTTCAAAAATTCTCTTGTTGTTTCATCAGATGGGAAAATAGAGGTTGTTGCACCAAGCTCTGTACCCATATTTGTAATTGTAGCTCTTTCGGGAACAGAAAGTGTTTTTAAGCCCTCTCCGCCCCACTCAATAATAGCGCCAACGCCGCCCTTAACGGACAATATACGAAGAATTTCAAGGCTAACGTCCTTTGCGCTTACCCACGGCTGAAGCTTGCCTGTTAAGTTAACCTTAAACATTTTTGGCATAGTAATGTAGTATTCGCCGCCACCCATAGCAACCGCAACGTCAAGTCCGCCCGCACCAAAGGCAAGCATACCGATACCGCCTGCTGTGGGAGTATGGCTGTCAGAGCCGATAAGAGTCATACCCGGCACGCCAAAGCGCTCCAAGTGAACCTGGTGGCAAATGCCGTTGCCGGGACGGGAAAACCTTAAGCCGAATTTCTTTGCAACGGACTGAATGTATCTATGGTCGTCAGCATTTTCAAAGCCTGACTGCAAGGTGTTATGGTCTATGTAAGCAACGGACAATTTTGTTCTAACCCTCGGAATACCGATAGCCTCAAATTCAAGGTAAGCCATTGTTCCTGTTGCGTCCTGTGTCAATGTTTGGTCTATGCGAAGAGCAATTTCCTCGCCCACCTTCATTTCACCGGAAACTAAGTGATTTTTTATAATTTTTTGTGCAAGTGTAAGTCCCATATCAATTTCCTTTCAACATTGTGCTGATTTCCTTCAGCTTATCCTCAAGCTCATTTTCTGTTATCGAGCTTTGTCTGCCGCCCTCATACTGCTCATCAACCCAGGATTTAAGGGCAATTACGCAAGGGTCCTGCTTTGTTACCATTTTATCTCCCTCAAGCTCATAGTGGCTGTTAATCCAATATGCAATGCCTGCAAGACCTGAGGTTTTTGAAACGATAACACCCGCTGAGCGGTTAAGTATCTTCTTTGTATTGAATATGTTGTAAATTTCCTCATCCTTCATAAGTCCGTCAGCGTGTATGCCTGCACGGGTAAGGTTGAAGTTGTTACCTACAAACGGTGTCATAGGCGGAATGTTATAGCCCATTTTATCTCTGAAGAAATGCGCAATTTCTGTAATTACGGTTGGGTCCATGCCGTCAAGCGAGCCACGCAAGGACGCATACTCAAAAACCATAGCCTCAAGAGGAATGTTACCTGTTCTCTCTCCGATTCCAAGGAGTGAGCAGTTAACGGCGGAGGCACCGTAAAGCCAAGCGGTTGTTGCGTTTGCAACAGCCTTATAAAAATCGTTATGTCCGTGCCATTCAAGCATCTCACTTGGAATATCGGAGTAGTGCTGCAAGCCGTAAATAATACCCGGTACACTACGTGGCAAGGCAACCTCTGTATAAGGAACACCGTATCCCATTGTATCGCAAGCGCGGATTTTAACAGGGATTTTTGCATCCTGTGACATTCTTTGCAGCTCATTTACAAAGGGAACCACAAATCCGTAGAAATCTGCCCTTGTTATATCCTCCAAGTGACAGCGTGGGCGAATTCCCGCCTCGAATGCATCATGAACAGAGGAAAGATAAAGGTTCAGTGCCTCTTTTCTTGTCATTTTCAGCTTTTTGAAGATATGATAGTCAGAGGAGGACACAAGAATACCTGTTTCCTTAATTCCCAAATCCTTTACAAGCTTAAAATCCTGCTTATTTGCCCTTATCCAAGTTGTAATTTCGGGGAACTTTAAACCAAGCTCCTGGCACCTTTCAACAGCGCGCCTATCCTTTTCACTGTAAATAAAGAACTCTGTTTGACGGATAATACCGTTAGGTCCGCCAAGGCGTGAAAGATATTTGTATATCTCCACAATATCCTCAACAGAATACGGCTCCATAGACTGCTGACCGTCACGCAGGGTGGTGTCTGTAATCCAGATTTCCTCCGGCATACCGATTGGCACACGGCGATGGTTGAATGGGATTTTCGGCACCTCGTCATAGGGGTAAATGTCTCTATATAAATTCGGCTCGGCTACATCCTGTAGCTGATATTTGTAGGATTTTTGCTCAAGCAAATTGGTTTTGTTTGAAATTTCAAGCATTTTATCACCTCTTAGCACTTTAGTTAACTAAAATATCTTACATTATATACTATCAGCTACAAAATGTCAAGGAATTTTTTGAATATTTTTTCGTATATAGCAAAATACCCAAAAATGCCTGTTTTTACCTTATTTATATTTACTGATTTGTTCACTTACAACTGAATATTTTGTGCATATTTCGTGAATATTTTCAAAATCCCACGAATAAAAAGAAGCCTTACCGAAGCAAGACCTCTTTCATCATTTATTATGGAACTAAGGTAATTCCGAAGATGTTTGCGATATTTGCAACAGACTGCTTATCCTTTTCGGTTTCCGCTGTGCTATATCTGCTATCAAGCACCTCTTGCAAGCTTGCACGGTCAGCATCTGTCAAGCTATCCTGAACGTTATACGGGTCGTTTCCTTCAGTTTCAGTAGCAGACTGAATCATCTCTGTTGCGATTGTTGATTCAAGCATATTATCAACAAGCTGCTCCGCAGTTTCACCTGTCTTTGATTCACCGTCACCGTTATCAAATACGTTTTCTGCTCCGCTTGAATCGTCATGGGCACTGTTAATTACTGTTAAAATATGCGCTGTCTTTTCAGCCTCAGCATGCTTTTCATCCTCTACAGAGCCATCTCCGTTTAAGTCCTCATACTCATGTGTATGAATTGTATCAACGATGGAAACTGTAATTGCTGAAATGGTTGCACCCTTTTCACCTACTACACCATATCTTTCAAGATTTTCAGGCGATGCCAATTCCTTCAAGGCGTCAGTATCATCAGCCATAACCTCTTCAATCAACACCTTCAAGGCTTCCTCCTGTCCTTTCTTATCACCGTCCCACATGTGGATTGTAAGTGTTGCAAGGTGCTGTCTTGAAAGGAGAAGGTTTTGCATATCTGCATCCGGTCTTGTTGCATTTTCAATAAAGTTAGAGTCGAAAATACCCAGGTTTGCGCAAGTATCGGAGTGCAATATTGAATCAAGTAAGAAGTGATAGGAATGTCCGAAGAAAATACTGTCACGTATTTGGTTCAGTCCCCTGCCAAGTGCGGCAAAGTCACCCTGCATAACCATATCATCAACATACTCCAAGCCCTCTATTGTGTAAGAAAAGGCGCGAATTTCTTTAATTGCGGTAGCTATTCTGTTGCCCTCTTCATGTAATGTTGTTTCATTGATTTTACTTTGGTCAACCTTGTCAATCGCACCGCCATGATAAGGTACGCCGTTTACTTCCTCATAAACCTCAAACAAATAGCTTTGCAATGCATCAGCAACAGTTGGAACGATTGGCCTTGTTCTTTCATTTTTATA
Organism: Oscillospiraceae bacterium; assembly: GCA_015065005.1. GTDB lineage: Bacteria > Bacillota > Clostridia > Oscillospirales > CAG-272 > RGIG2000. The sequence continues at coordinate 2,517 of SVRE01000072.1, read as the reverse complement.
AAGTGGAATCAAAATTCCGCTATAGAATTCATCATTTTCCAGCACAATATAAAGGTCACCGTTTTCATCATTAAGCTCTCTGAACAAGCCACATTGCACCATAGATTTAACAACGCTCGAATATGTCCTCAGGTCAGTAATAAGTCCCTCCGAATCCATTGTTGACATAAACTTCAAGACGCACTTTACAACAGGGTCAAAGGTTTTTCCGTAATACGGAAGCTCATATCCCATAAGCTGATTCTTTTCATAAAGCTCGGTTGTTGTTTGAGAAACAACGCTTGTTACCAATGCGGTTAAGTATTCCGATTTTTCTATTTCATCGATTACTTCATCAATTTTGGCGGTTTCCGCACTTGTAAGGCTTGCCATATCTACACCGATAAGTGGCTTTGCTTTCTTGTAAACATTTACGATTTTACCTGTTTCATCAGTCAATGAAACCTTAACGTCATCCACTTGAACCGAGGATAGGCTTTTGAAAAGCATATGTCCGCCACAGTTATTAATTACACCGACAGCACCTGTATTTACCATACTGTCAAGCTCTGCCCGGTCAGCAATCTCAATTGTTTCGTCAGCTTCCTGAACCATACCTATTACATTTACACTGTAGGTAGCATAGCCTATGATAGGTACGATAAAAACTGCAACTGCAAGTACATTCCTTACCGCACCCAAGGCGCCGCCTATTACCTTTAATCCCAGGTTGCTTGTCTTTGGTATCAAGAACCTGTTTAAAATAAACTTGACAATCTTGAAAATCAAGCCGATTGTAAGGAACACTACCATAAAGATTATCGGAGCCAATATAACTACCGGAAGCGCCAACAAATAACTAAAATCAGCCTCCGCCAAAAACTCGCCATCCTTAAAATAAGGCTCGATTGCAGAAATCCATCCTGCAACAGTTTCATTGTTCAGCTTTTCGTTTGCTGATATCAACATTTCGTAAAGCTTTTGTGGGCTTAACACTGCTTTTGCAATGCCCTTTGAAATAATGGAAGAAGCAATTACATTCAAAATTACGAATACCACGTCCGAAAGTGAACGGAAGGTACCCTTGAACATCCCCCTAATAAAGCCCCATGCGGCAATTATCAGGAAAATTCCACCCAATCCTAATCCTACTGAAGCACCCATTTTTTCTCTCCTCAAATGTGCAAATTTTAGTGTAATTTGAAAACACAAGGTTTTCTGTTTCAAAAAACACTATTTGTCTAAGGGCCAAGCACACACGTTGCTTAGCTATTTATTATGATACCACATATTTTTACCTTTTTCAATAGAATTTTATTATTTAGGAATTTTTTCACTTTTAATCGCTTTAACTGCATAATATGCTACATTCTGCAAATAATATGATGGCAACAAATTATTTCAAAGGAGAATTTTATGAAGGCTACGGGAATTGTTCGAAGAATTGACGACCTGGGTCGTGTTGTTATACCAAAAGAAATCAGAAGGACTATGCGAATCCGCGAGGGAAGTCCCCTTGAGATTTACACAGACAGGGAGGGCGAGGTGATTTTCAAAAAATACTCCCCTGTGGGTGAAATGGCACCCTTTGCATACCAATATGTTGATACACTTAACAAGGTTTGTCAAATGAGTGTGGTTGTAACTGACAGAGATACGATTATTGCTTGTGCAGGTGTTTCTAAAAAGGAGTATGCTGACAAGAAAATCACCGAGGATTATGAGTCCACAATTGAAACAAGAAACATGTATATTTGGAAAAACGGCGCACCACGTGTACAGATTTGCGAGGGCGGAGCCTATGTTAAGTATGCTATGCCGATTATTTCAGAGGGTGATATTGTAGGTAGTATTGCCTGCATTTCCAATGAAGAAAATATGGTAACGGATTCAAACAGTACAGAGGCGAAGTTAATTCAAACAGCAGCATCATTCCTTGGCAGACAGTTTGAAGGATAAGAATTTTATAGTCAGCAACGAATAATGAGCTGTTGAAATTTGAGGTTTTTCCAAGGCTTTTGATTTGAAAAAGGCAAAAAAGTGGCACAGAGTGTATGAATTTTACACTTTGTGCCTGTTTTTTATAAAATTGTATTGAACTCCAATTTGATTTATGATAAACTTAAATAGTCTAAAAGGCCCCTGTATATTCCTTGTGCAAAAAGGGATGGATTATTTGCCATAAAGCTTGCCTCGTATGGGTTGGAAATAAAGCCCATTTCAACTAAGATTGCGGGCATATTTGTCCGTCTTAATACGTACAGCCCCGGGCGCAGCTTTACTCCTCGGCTTTCAAAGCCTGTTATTTCCGTTACCTCTCTTAGTACATCCTCAGCTAGTGAGGCTGAACGGGAGGGCGAGGAATAGACAAGCACCTCTGTTCCGTTTGCACTTGGCGAAACAGATGCGGTGGTATGTATGCTTATAAAATAGTCCGCACCCCAGCTGTTCGCTTCATTCACCCTTTGCCTTAGGCTTGATGCATTTGATGTACCTAATTGGGTTTGCGGTGTGGGGCGTGACAGCCTGACCTCAAAA
>SVRE01000071.1 GCA_015065005.1 Oscillospiraceae bacterium | reverse complement strand
TGAAGTGAACCCCATTTAGTGCACAAAAAATAAAAAACCATGACAAAGAACAGGAAGAGGAAATCACCTTTTCCTGTTTTTTAATCTAGTTGTATTGTAAAAAATCAACCAATCTTCAACTAGCAGTAGATATTGTTCAAAAGATGTGATATAATTGTTGTACAAAGTTTCTTTTTTCAGTATGCTATGGAAGCTCTCCATTGGAGAGTCGTCAATGGGAGTACCCTTTCGGCTCATTGAAATAAGTATCCCGTTTGATTCGCATATTGCTTTGTACTCAAAGGATGTGTATTGAAAGCCTTGGTCACTGTGAATGATGAGGTTAGACACATCCTTTGTTTTACCTATTGCTTCATTTAGGGTATCAATAACTAATTTAATGTCGTTGCGTTTCGATATTCGATACGCAACGATTTTTCTATCATACAGATCAAGAATAGTTGATAGATAAACTCGTTTGTTTTCAAATATCAAATATGTAATGTCGGTTACCCAAACCTTGTTTGGAGCATCGACATTAAAATTTCTTTTTAGTAAATTCGGCTTAACATTTTCAGCTAAACTCTTGGCTGTATAGTTTGGGCTGATGCGTTTTATGTATTCAGGTTTCAACCCGTATTTATGCATAATTCTTGCAACCTTTTTGTGATTAAATATTACACCATATTTAATCAACAAGCCTTCACAAATCCTACGATAGCCATAAGTACCTTTTGACTCATCAAAGACCTCTTTAATTAACAGATAGTCATAGTAATCTTTATCCTCTGCTGCACGGTATTTGTAATATGTACGCTTTGAGATTTCCAATACATCGCACATATTGTCAATAGCATAATTGTTTATGTGCATATTGATAAAGATTACTTTTTCTCTCGTTGTGCCTTGAGGAAGGCTTGGTATTTTTTTAGTATCTCATACCTTTCCTTGTAGTCTATTTCTCCTGATTCTTTCTTCGGTCTGCCTCGGTGGGAATCAACTGTACTTACTAACACAGACTTGCCATTTCTTAACTTAAAAACCCACGCTTTTATTGTTCCTTTTGGAATTCCATATTCCTTAGATAAAACTCCAAATGATATTTTATCATTAAAGTGTTTGTTTAAAATTTCTTCCTTGAATTCTTTTGTGTAACTTTTTAGTATTTGTCCTTTTTTAGCCATAACTGAAAACCTCCTATGGTTTCATTATACCATAAGAGGTTTGTGGTTTTTTATTTTTTGTGCACTAAATGGGGTTCACTTCATAGTGGCGGGGTTTTCTAGATACAACAAAAAAACAGCTCCCTATGAAAAAGGGAGCCATATGTTTTCAAATTAGTGCTTAAGCTCGGTAAAACCTATTTTGCGGCGAACCTTTGACATTGTGCGTCTTGCATTTTTGTACGCATCCTCCGCGCCCTGTGCCATGATTTGCTCAAGGTATGCTTTATCTGCCATCAAACGGGCAAATTCTTCCCTTACAGGCTTTAAGTAGTCAGCGCAGGTTTCACCCACTGCAAGCTTAAAGTCACCATAGCCCATACCCTTGAATTCCTTCTCTGCTTCCTCTATTGTTTTTCCTGTAAAGCAGGAGTAGATATTCAAGAGGTTGGAAATGCCTTCCTTACCCTCACCGTGAATAATTTCGTTACCTGAGTCTGTTACTGCTCTTTTGAATTTCTTTATAATGTCATCCTTTGAATCAAGGATTCTTATAACTGCGTTTTCATTAGGGTCAGACTTGCTCATTTTCTTTGTCGGGTCTTGCAAGGAGCAGATTTTTGCGCCCTCCTTGGGAATATATCCGTCCGGCACAACAAAGGTTTCACCATATACCTGGTTAAAGCGGTTTGCAATATCCCTTGCAAGCTCCAGGTGCTGCTTTTGGTCCTGTCCGACAGGTACAAGCTCAGTTTGATACAAAAGAATATCAGCCGCCATAAGGGCAGGGTATGTAAACAAGCCTGCGTTTATATTGTCTGCGTTTTTTGCGCTCTTGTCCTTGAACTGTGTCATACGTGAAAGCTCACCAAACATAGTATAGCAGTCAAGCACCCAACCAAGCTCTGCATGCTGCGGCACGTGGCTTTGTACAAACAATGTGTTCTTTTGCGGGTCCAAGCCGCACGCCATATAAAGTGCTAAGGTTTCATAGGTTCTGCGCCTTAATTCAGCAGGAACCTGCCTTACTGTGATTGCGTGCATATCTACAACACAGTAGTAGCAATGATATTCCTCCGAAAAAGCACCGAAATTACGGATTGCGCCCAAATAGTTTCCAATTGTCAAGTTGCCAGATGGCTGTACACCTGAAAACACTACCTTTTTATCGTTAAACATTTTATTTTCTCCTTTGCGGTAAATGATTTTATCTAAAAGATTTCCCCACAAGCTTCGCTTGGTCGAAATGACTAAGGGTTGAGTAAAAAACAGCCCAAGTGCCTTAACAGACACTTGGGACGAATATATCGCGGTACCACCCAAATTGGTTCTCTTACACATACATTTAAATATGCTATGCCTGTAACGGTGCATATCCGTCAAGACCTACTTCCGGTTCAGCCCTGCCCTCAAAAGCCCATTCACCAAGCGAGCCTGTAATGCAATCCCACCGCCTGCATCTCTCTTTGACACTTTCATCTCAGCTACTATTCTTTTTCAACGGTTTACCAGTATATATTAACACATTCAGCCTTGATTGTCAACAGTTTTTTCTTTTTTGAAGCTATTGTATGCGGTTTTTACGACAAAGGCTATCAGAGGGGCAAAAACCAAGCCTAATATGCCTGCCAGCTTTAAGCCTGCATACATTGCAAAAAGTGTTAAAAGGGGATGCACCTCCATTTGCGCGCTGACAATTCTCGGCTCAGCATATTGCCTTACAGTATAGTTTACAGCAAACAGCACCATTAATCCAATTGCGAGCTTTGTCTGCCCGCCGATTATCAATATTATTGCCCAGGGTATTAAAACTGTGCCAACGCCCAAAATCGGCAAAATATCAACAAAGGAAATTATAACTGCTAAGGTAAAGCTGTTTTTAATTCCGAGAATTAAAAAGCCCGAGATTAATATTGCAAAGGTTATCAGCAGCAAAAGCATATACGATTTGATGTACTTTGTGACAACGAGAATTATGTCATTTTTGATTTGCGGTGCCTTATCCGCTAAGAATTTCGGTAAAATTGATACTGTTTTTCTGCCGATTTTTTCATAATCCTTGGCAAAGTAGAATAGCGATAGAAACACCACAATGATTGTTACCATTATTTGAGGAAAGGCTGCTATCATCCGAGCTATTTGTGAGGTTAGCTTTAAGCTTAGACTTTTTGCCCCTTCGCTTATCATATTTGTGACTAAGGAATAGATAGACTCATTGGTTAAGCTGCTGATAAATGGGATTTTGCTTTCGATTTTTGCGATAAATTCAAATAGCTTTGTTACGTAATTCGACTCCCCCGACAGGTTTTGTACAATGCTTTCAAATATGTTCCTGATTTGCTCTACAATTGCGCCTGTTGCCAAGGATATGGAGGTTATTGCCAGAATCATTGACAAGAAAATTACGAACATTGTTACAAAAAATTTTGATGCTTTTGTTTTCTTGCAAATTTTTTCTATTAAGGGGCGCACAAGAGATACCACTAAAAATGAAATAAGAAAGGGTAAAAGCACCTTTAAAATATATTTGAAAAACAGGAATACCACAGCTATTCCCAAGGCACTTAGCAAGAAATAATATTTCAGCTTCCTATATTTATCCATTACATCACCTACCTACAATTACTATATTTCACATTTTTTTGAAATATTAAACATTATGTTTGACTTTTCCCTTTGATTCTGCTACAATGTAATAAAAATTGTTTATGAGGTGTTTTTTATGGTACGTATTGAAATGGAAAACGGCGGTATAATTGATATTGAGCTTTATGAGGATAAGGCGCCAATTACTACTGCTAACTTTAAAAAATTGGTTTCCGAGGGCTTTTATGACGGCCTTATTTTCCACAGAGTTATTGCAGGCTTTATGATCCAGGGCGGCGACCCAACAGGCACAGGCTGTGGCGGCTCCGACAAGTATATCAAGGGTGAATTTGCAGTTAACGGTGTTAAAAACGATATTTCCCACGTGCGTGGTGTTATTTCAATGGCAAGAAGCCAGAATTACAACTCCGCTTCCTCTCAGTTCTTTATTATGCACGCAGACGGAAAGTTCTTAGACGGACAGTATGCCGCATTCGGCAAGGTTGTTTCCGGTATGGAAACGGTTGATGAAATTGCAGGCGTTAAAACAGACGGCCGTGACAGACCTATGATTGATATGAGAATGAAGAAGGTTACAATTATATAACAACAAAACCGCACGGAAATTCCGTGCGGTTTTGTTATTTATCTCAGTCCTAAAATATCAAGCACACTTGCGCCGACTTGGGCTGTGTTTTCGTCCTTTTCGGTTAAGGTTACACCTTTACCCAAGGACATCAAGATTATGTCGCTTGTTTCTATTTCTTCTTTTTTGTATGTTGGCTTTATGTATTTCATATGCTCTCCTTGTATTTCAATTTTGCATTTCATTCGGGACGTCGAGGACGCCGTCCCCTACAATTTTGCATTTACTTTGCCTTCGCTTCATTGTAGGAAATACCGCTGACTGTGTCGCTAATTCCGTTTTCCTGCACGTATTTAACAACGTCACCGTCATACATATATGCGGCAATTACAAGCTTAATATCACTTATGCTGTCAGAAATATCAAACAGCATAAAGTCATAGCTTGAATATGTATATTCGCTTAAATCAAATTTGATAACCAGGCCCTTGTCAAGCTTAATCGCTCCTCCATTTTCATCAAGTGGCTGGTTTCCGCCAAGATTATCATACCCGGCAAATACTACGCCCATTTCAAGGGTATCGTCTGTTAACTCCTCATAAAGCGCCTTTGCTTCATAATCTATGTCAAATCCAAAGGAAATCTGACCCAAAGCACCAAAGGAATATCCCTTAAAGGTAAACACATCATTCTTTTTTGTATTCTTGTAATCCCATACAACAGGGCATTTTGATAAGTTCCAGCCATCATCCCAACCGCTCGGCTGACTTTCTGCTTCACAGTAAATTGTTATACTTGTGCAATTATAGAACGGATAATAACCTATGCTTGTAACGCTCTTAGGTATCGTTATTCTTTCGAGGCGGCTACAACTTGAAAACGCATAAGAACCTATACTTGTTACACTACTAGGAATGGTTAAACTCGTTAAAAATATACATTCAGAGAAAGCAGAAGAACCTATACTTGTTACACCATTTTCAATTTCAACTTTTCCAAGGCTTTTGCAGCCACAGAATGCCGCTTGGTCTATGCTTATCACACTGTTAGGTATCGTTACGCTTTCAAGGCTTGTACAATTGCGAAACGCGGATTGTCCTATACTCGTCACGCTATTAGCTATTTCTATGCTTGTAAGATTGGCGCAGTTGCTGAACGCAAGAGAACCTATACTCGTTACACTATTTTCAATTTCTACTTTTACAAGACTTTTGCAACCATGAAACGCATATGACTTTATTTCCTTAACTGTATTAGGTATTACTATTTCTGTTGCAAGTTCTCCGTTCAAGTATAGATTACCCCCATAGTACAAAGGATTTGAAGTGACATTAGTATTGAAATTTATATTACACCAATCCTTTACATCTCCAAGATAATCTACATTTGCAAGGTTCGTGCATCTATCAAATGCCTGGTAGTTTATGCTTGTTACACTGTTAGATATTGTTACACTTGTAAGGCTTGTGCAAAGCTGGAAAGCATAACAGCCTATGCTTGTCACACCATTGCCTATTGATACCATTGTAATTTTGTCTTTATATGAATAATACCACGCGTTTGAATGTTTCATATCTCCTGTACCAGTGATTTTGAGGGTGTAATAGCCCTCGTTTTCGGGATCATCATAGAGATAAGCGATTACGCTGTCCTCTTCAGTTTCGGAAATATCCCAGGTTTCCACGGGTTCGGTGGCACTTATTGAAATTGCACATAACATTGCAGTTATTGCAATTATGCAAAGTACCAATAGAATTTTTGTTTTGATTTTCATTTTTTCCCTCTCCATAATTTAATTTTTACTCACTGTTACTGAGTTTTTACTCAATTATAGCACATTTGATTTTAATTTGCAATAGTATATAATGAAAAAGGATAATATAATTGTAGGTGAAAGTTATGTTGAGTGAGAACGAATATAAGGGTATACTTTTAGACATAGGCATAAAAATTGGATATTACAGGCGCAAGGCAGGAATGACGCAGGCGGAGCTTGCTGAGCACACCGGGCTGACCTTATCTTATATTAGCCAGCTTGAAAGCCCGAATTTGCCCTACTGTCCTTCTGTCAAGGCTATCTTTACAATTGCAAAGGCTTTAGGAATTAAGGCACACAAAATTTTGGATATCGATGACTAAAAAAGGCTGACACTGTGTCGCTAATTCAACATTAGCACAATGTCAGCCTTTGAATTTAATCAATTTTAGACAAATGTATATAATTGTTAATCGAACTTTTTCCAAGGGGATAGCTTTTCGCCTTTTACAATAAAGGCTTTCTTGGCTAGCTTGGCAAGAGGGGTGTCACAATACATATCGGAGTAAAACTCATCTATTTCTCCGTTGGGGTATTGCTGATAAAAACGGTCAACCTTTTCCTTGCCGTGACAGTTTTCACCGTCAAAGAGTCCTGTTTTTTTGTCAACCCTTGTTGCCATCATACATTCAGCACCTAATTTTTTGCAAATTGGCTCAAGTAAAAATTCAGGAGATGCGGAGATTATAACATCTGTGGGTTGCTTCATTTTCAAATACCAATTATGGATATTTTTTTCGTGAATTTTCCAAAAATCAGACACTGCCCCCTCCAAATCATCAATTTTGCTGACAATGCTGAATAGCTTTTGCTTGAAAATTTTCTTCTTTGTGAGCCTTAAGCCAAAGCCTGCACCGTACCATAAAATTGCTGGAATCTTGCTCCTTGTTTTTGGATATTTTTTTAAGCAGTAAAGCACAAAATCACGAGAGCTGTCACCGTGATAAATTGTACCGTCAAAGTCAAATACGTTCATTGTTTACCTCCCAGTCAAAAAGAGTGCCCGCTGAATAAGTACTTTTTTGACTAAAAAAGCTGCTTATTCGGCAGCTTTTTCTTCTTCTATTATTTTTGTAACCCTTGCTTCTTCTATACGCTTAGCACCAATTTTTTTAATTTCAAGGTGCAAGCCCTGATAATCAAAGCTATCGCCAACCTGTGGGAAGGACTCAAGCTCCTTCATAATAAAGCCATTCAAGGTTTGTGGCATATCCTCTTCATCGGGGATTGCTATTTCAAATTTCTCAAAGAAATCATCAAGGTCTGTTGAGCATTTTACAATAAAGCTTCCGTCAGGTAATTCCTTATAATCATTTACCACCTCATCGTGCTCATCCCACACATCACCGATAAGCTCTTCAATAATATCCTCCATAGTTACGATACCCATTGTACCGCCAAACTCATCAACAACGATTGCCATATGACACTTCTTTGATTTGAGCACCTGCAACAGGTCGGCTATTTTAATATGCTCGGACACGTGAACAGGCTTTTGCAAATGCTTGGTTATTGTTTTATTATTGTTGTGGTATGCAATAAAGAAATCCTTTTCGTGCAAAATTCCAACAATATCGTCCATATCCTCGCCATAAACAGGTAAACGGGAATATGCGTTTTCTATAAATACCTTTGCAATATCCTGAATACTGTCTTCCTTGGAAATTGCGCAAATATCCACACGGGGGGTCAAAATATCGCCGGCGCAAACATCATTAAATTCAATTGCAGATCTAATAAGGTTGCCCTCTTCCGTTTCTAAAACGCCACCCTCTTCAGCCTCGTCAACAATAGTTATAAGCTCATCTTCTGTAAAAGAGCTTTGCTCCTTGGATTTAAACAACTTATGCATGAGCTTACTCCAAGCACCGAAAATAATGCTAAGTGGAGTCAACACAACTACTATTGCGTTTACAATAGGGGCAAGTGCCACAACATATTTATCAGCATTTTCTCTTGCGATTACCTTCGGCGAAATCTCACCGAAAATCAAAACCGCAACAGTAATTACGATAGTTGATAGAGTTGCTGCTAACGAGTCATTATTAACAACAACATCCATAAAGAATATAGTTGCGATTGAAGAAAGTGCTATGTTAACAATATTGTTTCCAACAAGAACAGTGGTTAGTAGCTTATCATATTTATCCTCAAGCTTCATAACAAGCGCAGCGCGCTTGTTTCCGCCCTGTGCCAGGTTCTTCACCCTTATTTTATTAAAGGTTGAAAACGCGGTTTCAATAGAAGAAAAGAAGAATGATAGAATAAGCAAGCCAATCATTGCCATAAGTAAACCAAGGTTCAAATGTGGCTCTGGTGTTTCAGTTAAAACGGTCAAAAAAGTATTAGGGTCCGGGTCCATTTAATATTAGTCCTCCATAAATTAATTGTGACTATTGTACCATATTTTTAATATAAAGTCAAGTATTATTGCATTTTAGTTAGATGTTATCAACAAAAGCGGTTAAAATCAGACACTGGGTCGCGTTTTTATATGTATTTTTTTATCAATTCATCAACGCGTCTGTTTTCATCCTCATTCATCAAGTGTCTGTACTTTTCAATATATGCCATAAGAGCAGCTTTATTAATTTCTCTTGGGGCTTTGCCAACGGTACGCTCAAAGTTTTTATAAATTATATTCTCAACCGTGTCAGCAGGTAGCTTCATACCCTTATTTATCCTGTCATTAAAGCCCATAAATTCATCTTCTGTTGTTAAATATCTGTATACTCTGTCAGCTAACCATGAATACCCCTCTGTTCCGTATGGGAATGTGGAGTCTGTGCCAAACTGAATTCTTTTGGAATACTTTATAAAGAAATTTTTAAAGTAATCATGATGTGCATCAAATGCATCATACATTTCTCCGCCCGGTGTTAAGTCAATACCCATATTGGGATACTTTTCAAACAGCTCGATCAGCTTTTCGGGTCTTTTGGAGTAGAAGAAGAAATGTGCAAAATTCACACACAGGTTAGGGTGTTTTTCCAAAACTCTTTCTATTTGACGGTAAACCTCTTCGTTAGATGCATAGTCGCCGTCACCGTAGAACCAGCCCCTGTCAATTAAATCCTGGGAAACCTTGCTCCTGTCCCAAAACTCCTCCGGGTCATTAACGTGGAATATAAGATGTGTGCCATCCTTTTCAAGCTCTGCAAAATATGGGTCAAACAAGTCACAGGACAAGTCCCTTCCCACAAGCTTATGTAAGCTTGGCTTGCCCTCCAGCATTTTCATAC
>SVRE01000070.1 GCA_015065005.1 Oscillospiraceae bacterium | reverse complement strand
GGCTTTGCTCCTTTGCCATTTTAATTGAAACCTGGCAGAAATCGGGCAAAAATGTATTACAGCAGAAGGGTCTGCCGCAAACACCCAAGCCGCCCATCAGCTTAGCCTCATCACGGATACCGATTTGGCGCAGCTCAATTCTTGTCCTGAAGGTGGACGCCAAGTCCTTTACAAGGTCTCTGAAGTCAATTCTTCCGTCAACGGTGAAGTAAAAGGTCAGCTTTGAGCCGTCAAAGGTATATTCCGCCTCAATCAGCTTCATTTCCAGCTTGTGGCTTGCCACCTTTTCCTGGCAAATTCTGATTGCGTCTGTTTCCTTTTTCTTGTTTTCGCTGTTTACCTTAATATCATTTTCGGTAGCAATCCTTATAACAGGGCGAAGGGGAGGCACAACCTCACTTGAGCTAACCTTTTTGTTTGTACAAGCCACCTTGCCGAATTCTATACCGCGTGATGTTTCCACCACAGCATAATCGGTGCTTTTGGCAACGCATCCGTTCGGGTCGAAGTAGTAAACCTTTCCCCCATCCTTGAATCGGATACCGATAACCTCAATTTCTTCATTGTTGTTCAATATTTCATCAGCCATGTCAGTTGCCTTTCTTTTTTGAGTTAGTGATTAAAGCGGTAAGGGTTACGGGCACATTCGCATTGGAATTTAAGCCCTCAATCCCCTCTTCAATTTTTGAATAACAGTACAAAATTTTGTTTATAGAAAATTTGGAAGCAATACCGTATGCTTCACCCACAGAGGTGAAAAAGCATAGCGGTGCATTTTTTGTTTTTTTCACAACAGCCAAATCCCTTAATACCACCAGGGCAAGGGAGAAAACCTCCTTAAGCTTGTCCCTTGCGGTGCTGAACATTGAGGAAAGGGTTTTGATTGTATTAGTGTCATTTTTAAGCAGGGCAAGGGCAAAATCCTTCGCCTTTTCCCTGTCCTTAATAAGAGCCTCAGCCTTGCTTTCGCTAAGCATATCAAGCACATAGCCAAGGGAACCGCCTGAAGAGAGAATAATCTCGTTCAATGCCACATCATCGCCACTTATTTTATTGCGGCTTAAGTAGTCCTTGATTTGCTGGCTTGTCAAGGGCCTTGTCCTTAAAACCTGCGCACGTGAGCGAATAGTTTCAAGCAAAACGGTGGCATCGGTGCAAAGCAGAAAAAATATAACATTTTTCGGCGGCTCCTCAAGGGAGATAAGCAGAGCATTTTGCGCCTTTACATTCATTTTTTCCACATTGTTCAAAATATATATTTTGTAGTCACATTCCGTTGGGCTTTCGTAAAGCGTTTCCTTGATTTTACGGACATCGTCAACCTTAAACGCATCAAAGGTGCGCACATCGGCACAGTTGCCGTTTAAAACTTTCCGGCACATATTGCAAGGGCTTGACAGTGAGCAATTTTCACTTTTGCAAATGATGGCGCAGGCAGCAAGGGTAGCCACAGTGTGCTTGCCCGTTCCGCTTGCTCCCTCAATGATATACGCGTGCAAAAACTCGGAATTATGAATGGCATTTCCGAGAGTATTTTTAATGTCATCGTTGCCTATAAGACCCTCGAATATCTCCATAAATCCTCCTTGAAACATATGCACTCTTGTAGGGGACGACGTCCTCGGCGTCCCGAAATGACAGCACGAAACAATATACCGTAATGTAGGGGACGACGTCCTCGGCGTCCCGCAATGTCTGTATGAAACAGTATACTAATTTATAGTATAACAGAACTTTTTCAATATGTCAAACAAATCTTTGTAACAAATGAATAAAAATAGATAAAAAAAGAGGAATTAATTGAATTTTTTAACAAAATTTAAAAAAACACTTGTATAATTGGCAAAAATAGTATAAAATGTATATTTGGTAGGTAGCCTTACGGAAGTCAAACCCATTTGCCTCAGAGCGATAAATCCGCGAGCCTTTGTCCGACCTTTGCCTTGAAAGGTTTTTGCCGATTCAAACCAAACGGATTCGACTTCCGTAAGGCTAACTACACACAAAATCGAAAATTTTCGGAGGAATTCAAAATGTCAGTTAAAGTTGCTATTAACGGCTTTGGCCGTATCGGACGTCTTGCATTCAGACAGATGTTCGGCGCAGAAGGTTACGAAATCGTAGCTATCAACGATCTTACAAGCCCAAAGATGCTCGCTCATCTTCTTAAGTATGACACAGCTCAGGGTAAGTATGAGTTTGCTGAAACAGTTACAAATACTGAGGACAGCATCACAGTAAACGGTAAGACAATTAAGATTTATGCTGAGAAGGACGCTGCTAACTGCCCATGGGGTGAGCTTGGTGTTGACGTTGTTCTCGAGTGCACAGGCTTCTACTGCTCTAAGGAAAAGTCTATGGCACACATCAACGCTGGTGCAAAGAAGGTTGTTATTTCCGCTCCTGCAGGCAATGACCTTAAGACAATCGTATTCGGCGTTAACGAAAAGACATTGACAGCTGATGACCAGATCATCTCTGCTGCATCCTGCACAACAAACTGCTTGGCTCCTATGGCTAAGGCGCTCAACGACACATACCCAATCCAGAGCGGTATCATGACAACTGTTCACGCTTACACAGGTGACCAGATGATTCTTGACGGCCCACACAGAAAGGGTGACCTTAGAAGAGCAAGAGCAGGCGCACAGAACATCGTTCCTAACTCAACAGGCGCTGCAAAGGCTATCGGTCTTGTTATTCCGGAGCTTAACGGCAAGCTTATCGGCTCTGCACAGAGAGTTCCAACCTGCACAGGTTCTACAACACTTCTTGTTGCTGTAGTAAAGGGTAAGGATGTAACAAAGGATTCTATCAACGCTGCTATGAAGGCTGCTGCTACTCAGTCCTACGGTTACAACACAGATGAAATCGTATCCTCTGACGTTATCGGTATGAGATACGGCTCACTCTTCGATGCAACACAGACAATGGTTGCTAAGATTGATGACGACACATATCAGGTACAGGTTGTTTCTTGGTACGATAACGAGAACTCCTACACAAGCCAGATGGTTCGTACAATTAAGTACTTCGCTGAAATCTAATTTAAGATACAGTAAATAGGGGCTGTTGCACTAAGCAACAGCCCTTTTTCTGTGGATAGTGAAATGAGTGCAGTAGGCGTACTTCGTACGGTAGAGTGGGAGGTCGCACCTAAAAAACAGACATCAAAATGAAGAGAACTTGCAATTTGCTGCAAGTTCTCACTCCAAAATATTTACTAAAATAAATGTTTAAACTTGATTTTAAATGGGGCTGTGTCTGTTTTTGGTCTGTGCTTATTGCAACATCCACTTTTGTTTTGCAAAATGAAAGGCAGGGCAACGCCCTGCCTTAATTTATTACACCTTAGCGGTTAGCTTGAACACATCGCTTGCCTTGCCGATAACAACAATGTGGTCATCACGATTGAACACATAGTCAGCCCCCGGCATGGTATTTAATGTGGTGTCTGACTTTATGGCAATAATGCTAACGTTGAATTGCTGGCGAACGTTCACCTCTACAATGGTTTTTCCAATCCAATCCTTTAAAACAGGAAGCTCATAAATGGAAAATTCGCTAGTCAAAGGAATAAAATCGAATATATTGCTTGAGTTATACCTGACAGCAACCTTTTCCGCAATTTCCTTCTCTGGATAAATCACCTCGTCAGCGCCTATTTTGCGGAGCAAATCAGCCTGTATATCTTGCCCTGCCTTGGCAACTACGCACTTAGCGCCAAGCGCCTTTAAATGCGAGGTTATAACCAGAGAGGATTGAAAATCCTCGCCAATGGTAACAAAGCAAATGTCAAAGCCGTCAACACCGAGGGCTTTTAGCACATTCTTGTTGGTGCAATCGCAAATGCTTGCATCAGGACAATATGTAGACATAGCTTCAATAAGAGAGGAATCCTTGTCCACAATCATAACATCATTTCCAAGATCCAGCATGCGCATTGCAAGGTGTCTGCCAAAGCGTCCCATACCTATAATTAAAACAGATTTAGCTTTCATATAATCTCCTAACCAATTAATATTTTTTCATACGGACGTTCGATTTTTGCAAAATTGTGATTCTCTGCAATGGCAAGCAAAAGAGTTAAGCCTCCCATTCGTCCGAAAAACATAGTCAAGCACAATAATAGCTTTGAGGCTGTTGCCAAAAGCGGTGTAATGCCACGGGTAAGACCAACGGTTCCCACTGCGGAAAACACCTCAAAAACAATATCCTCTAAGGAAATGCTTTTGCCACCCTCAATTATAGCGATAGCTACTATAACGGTACATGCAGCAGCCAAGTAAATGGCAATAATAGCGCAAGCGTGCTTGATGGTTGATGGCTCAATGCGTTTTTTAAACACAGTGACACTATCCTTGTTTCTTGCGAAGGCAATAGCGTTTAAAATCATAACCGCAAAGGTGATTGTTTTAATACCTCCGGCAGTTGAGCCGGGGGAGCCGCCAATGAGCATAAATATACATGAAACAACGGTGCCGCCTGAGCTTAATGTGGCCTGGTTAACAGAAGCAAAGCCTGCTGTACGCAGTGTGACTGATTGGAAAAAGGCGTTTAACCACTTTTCTCCCTCGGTCATATGGGCAAAGGCAAAGCTGTTCTCGGTTAAGTAAAGCAAAAGTGTGCCTCCAAGCAGTAAAACCGCTGTGGCTACAATGACAAGCTTAGAATGAAGCCTGTAATTTTTTAATTTAAAGCCGTGCTTGGTAAAATCACCCCAAACAAGGAAGCCGATACCTCCTATTATTATAAGCAAGGAAACGGTGATTAAAACAACAGGATCGCTTTGATAACATTCAAACGATTCAGCGCCCAAGATGTCAAAGCCTGCGTTACAAAAGGCTGAAATGGCATGGAAAATACCGAACCAAAGCCCTTTTCCAAAGCTCATTCCGCCAATCCAAAAGCGGATGGAAAGAATTATCGCTCCGCAACCCTCAACAATTAAAGTACCGAATACAATGCGTTTAATCAATGCGTAGATTTCGCTAAGCTCAATTGAGCCGGAGGACTGCATAATTAGCTTTCGTTCCTGCAATCCTATGTTTTTTTTGGCGATAATTGCTGTTATGGAAATAAATGACATAAAGCCAAGACCACCAATTTGAATTAAAGCAAGGATAACTATTTTGCCGAAAAGCGTCCAGTGTGTCGCAGTTGTTAGGGAAACAAGACCTGTAACGCAGGTGGCACTAGTAGCGGTGAACAGCGCATCAACAAAACCGGTTGACCCCTCGGCGCTTGCAAAGGGAAGGCACAAAAGCACTGTGCCAAGCAAAATTATACCTAAAAACCCAAGCACAATTACCTGTGCGGGAAAAATTTTAAATTTTCGTTTCATAGAAGCATCCTTTAAAACAATATGTTGGCAAGTGAAATTTTGATGACAGGCGGAATATTTACCGCTAAAACCACAATGGCATGTGATAGGCTGAAAATAAGACAGCCGCTAAGCTTTTTTCCAAGAACGTGGTGTAAAAAGGATAAAAACAGGTAAAATTTCAAGCCTGCCAAGAAGCATTGTGAAGGTTAAAACAATTTTAGAGAATCCGTTGTAGCAGGCAAATGAGGAATACGGACCTACCGCCTCAAAGCCCGGACCGATGTTAGATATACAAGCAAGGGATGCGGAAAAGTTTGAGAAAAATCCATGCTCGGCATCGTGGTTTGAGGGGTCGAAGGAAAGAAGCAGAACCACAGTTAAAATAATGAACACATAAAGAGTTATAAATGCAAAAACATCGTTTTTTGTTTTTTCATCAAGGCTCTTTCCCTCAAACTTCGTTTTAGATACATATCGTGGGTTTATAAGCTTTCTCACATTAACATAAGTTCCCTTAACCGCAATAACAACCCTTGACATTTTTATGCCACCGGCGGTTGAGCCTGCCATGGCGCCCGTAAACATAAGGATAACCAAAACAGCCTTGGCAATTTCCGGCCAAATATCAAAGTTGGCTGTTGTATATCCGGTGGTCGTTATGATTGAAGATACCTGGAAAAGGCTGTGCCTGAATGCTTCCTCAAGAGAATATCCAACGGTTGACAGCTTTGTAATCAAGCTGATAAAAACGAGAGAAACGGCGCAGACAACTGTAATAAAATACGTTTTAAACTCCTCGCTTTTGAATACGTCCTTAACTTTGCCCAGCAAAATAAGATAGTAAAGCGCAAAGTTGCAGCCGAAAATCAACAAGAAAATCGCTACAACATATTGGGCAAAGGGAGTAAAGTATTCTAAGCTGTTTGGAATAAAGCCAAAGCCACCCGTGCCTGCTGAGCCGAAGGCGGTGAGCAATGCGTGGAAAAACTTGTTTCCCTCGTATGAGGCGTATCCGTCAGCTACAAGGGCACCGTGGTTGATTAAAGGACCGCACAAAAGAATAACAACCTCAAGAGCCGTTAAGCATAGATAAATAAGATATAAAATTCGCGCCGTCACCTTCATTTTTGAGGCTATTTTACCAACCTGCGGTCCGGGGGACTCGGCACGCAACAGGTGCATTGATGAGCCATCGTTACTCTCAGGTATAAATATAAGCACAAAAACAAGTATTCCCATGCCGCCAATCCAGTGGGAGAAGCTCCTCCAGAAAAGAGAAGAGTGGGAAATTACGGAGATATCGGGAATGATGCTGGCGCCCGTTGTGGTAAAGCCGGACATTATTTCAAAGCAAGCATCAATGTAATTTGGTATATCTCCGTTTACAACAAACGGGATTGCACCAAAAAGCGTCATTACAATCCAAACCATAGCTGTCAATGCAAAGCCCTCCTTTTGATACAGGGCTTTTCTTGTAGGCTTTGGTATTTGTGCCATTATACCCAAAATTGCAAGGGCGCAAACAGGTATAACAAAGGCAAGAATATTCCTTGTTCCCTCGTTGTAAATAATGCTCACCGCCAAGGGCGCCAGCATCAATACACTTTCAAGAATCATAATCTTGCCAAGAATTCTGCCAAGTAATTTATAATTCATTTTTCAAATTCACCTTATTCAAAGATATCAGTCAGGTCATCAAAGTTTTTGTGTGTGGTAACAACAACCACGTTATCTGCCTCTGCAATGTAGTCATTACCGTTGGGGATAATAACCTCGCCATCACGAAGAATGCAGGCAATAAGGCAGTTGTCCTTTGTTTTCAGTGTCTTTAATGGCTTGCCGAAAAACTTTTCCTGTCCCTTAGCCTTAAATTCCAGCGCTTCAACCTTGTTGTTAACCAGGCGGTAAAGGGTAAGCACGTTGCTTCCGCGCTTGTTGGACAGCGCACGGATGTAGCTGATAATCCTGTTGGCAACGATTATCTTTGGTGAAACCGTATTTTGTATGCCAAGCTCACCAAGCATATCAATAAGGTCATCACTCTTGATTTGCGTAATGGTTTTTTCCACATTCATTTTGTTTGCAAACATGGAAACAACCATATTTTCCTCATCTATGTTGGTAAGGGCAACAAAGGCATCCATAGCCTCAATACCCTCCTCGGTCAACAAATCGTGCTGGGTGCCGTTACCGTAAATAACTGTCACCTTCGGTAGTGCCTCAGCTAAAAAGTTAGCCCTTTCCTTATTGCTCTCAATCAGCTTGATTGAGTATTTTTTCTTTGAAAGCTCAGCAGCTAAGTAATAGCCGATTCTGTTACCGCCAACAATCATTACATGCTTTAAAGGAGAACTGTCAAGGTTAACCTCAGCCAAGAAATTACGCAGGGAATTGGCATCAGAGGTAAAGTGTACCCTGTCCCCTTCACAAAACATAAAATTACCTGATGGAATAATTACCTCCTCATTACGAACAACGGCACAAACAAGCACCTTGTTTTTGAGCTTTTTACCGAGTGAAATCAAGGTTTCATCAAGCAAAGCACAGCCGGGGGTAACTATAATCTCGGCAAGCAGCACCTTACCCTTAGCAAAATGTTCCATTTGGGTAACGGCAGACAGGTTAACAAGATTAAAAATTTCCTCTGCCGTTTCCATTTCAGGGTTAACAATCATAGAAAGACCAAGCTCGTCCTTCATTTCAATAATTTGCTGCCTGTAATCAGGGTTTCTAACACGGGCAATAGTATTTTTAACACCCACCTTTTTGGCAACAAGACAGGCGAAAACATTAAGCTCATCACTGTTTGTCAGCACAATTGCCAGATCCGCATCCTCCATATGTGCTTCTTTTTGAATATCAAGACAGGCGCCATTACCAACAACGCCAAAAACATCATATTTTTCAATAAGGCTTTCAACCTCATCCTTATCCTCATCAATAATAGTGATGGTGTGTCCCATCTCCGACAGACTTTTAAGGACAGTTTTTCCGATGGTGCCAAGGCCTATGATAACTATCTTCATAAAATCACTCCTCAACGTAGTAAATAATATTATAACATTAATTAAGGAAAAAATAAAGACCTTATAGAAAAATTTTACAGAGAAATAAAGTGGCTAAACAAAGAATTTTGTCATAATATGTAGTGAGCGTTGAATAAGCCAATGCTCACGCCAAACGGAATTACCGCTTAAATAAAACAATTGGATTTTCGCGTGGCAAACAGCCGCGGCAAACATGTTAGCTCTTGTACTGTGGCTGAAAATTATAATGCGTTTGCCTTGCATAAGGCAGATGCGCCAAATAGGAGAACAATATGAGATTTGAAGGGAATACAAGGGGGATAAGCCGAGAGGATTACAGAGAGTTCAGTAATTTTTTAGGCTTATCCCAACCGAAATATTCAAGAGATAATGTAAGAGGCATAACTGCTGAAAACAGTGAAAATCAGACACAGGGTAAGCCAATTGGTATGGTTTACGGTGTAAAACAGGGCTTTTACAGCATATACGACCCTGAGATTGCTCTTGAGCAGGGAACCATATTTGAGGAGCTTAATAAGCCCTTCTATCCTGTAGGCTGCAAATCAAAAAGTGGGGAGGGGTGTCTGTAAAATGATAAATATCAACTCAAAAGAACGCTTAATGAAGGCGTATCAGGCATATTCCTTTGCCGCATATGACGCACTTTTGTATTTAAACGCTTACCCAAATAGCAAGGAAGCCCTCGACTTCTACAATAAATATCAAAGAATGGCACAGAAGGCAAAGGCAGAGTATGAGGCAAAATACGGACACGTCACCGCCCCAATTGATGCAAACAGCTGGGATTGGACAGACGGCCCCTGGCCCTGGCAAATGACTGATGAGGGTGGTTCAAGCCGCCCATGCCGTATGTAAGGAGGAGAATTTATGTGGCAATATGAAAAGAAATTACAGTACCCTGTAAAAATCAAAACTCCAAACCCTAAGTACGCGCAGATAATTGTCAGCCAGTTGGGCGGACCTGACGGTGAAATAGGCGCCTCGCTTCGTTATTTAACACAAAGAATAGCAATGCCGTATTCACAGGTTGTGGGCATCCTTACGGATGTCGGCACGGAGGAGCTGGCGCATTTTGAAATGATAAGCGCCATACTTTATCAGCTTACAAGAAATTTAAAGCCCGAGGAAATTGTAAAGAGCGGCTTTGATACCTATTTTGTTGACCATACAACAGGCATATATCCCGTTGCTGCCAGCGGCTATCCCTACACCGCCGCCCAATTCCAATCCAAGGGCGATGTGCTTGCCGATTTGCAT
>SVRE01000069.1 GCA_015065005.1 Oscillospiraceae bacterium | reverse complement strand
CAATAGCTAACTTTTCTTCTTTGCTTCGTATAGTGTATTTACCAGCCATAATTCCACCTCCATGTCTATAATAGCATAAAAATAATGGTAGGCACTTTCGTGTCTACCATTATTTTATCACTTCAGATTCTTCGGCAGGTTCTTATATTATTCGGTTTCCCGGACGATGACGAAGCCGTCCACCAGGTTGGCGCTTTCCAGCACGCCCCGGATGATCACCTGGCGCTCCATCAAGTCGGTGAGGATCACTTCCCCGTCCTTGCACTCGATGGCCATTACATTACGCATAGCCACGGCATCGGGGGTCTTGGTGTTCTTATAAACGGTAGACAGGCACATTTTACTTGACCTCCAGGCTGGCAAGCACTGCCTGCAGACGCATATTGCCCTTTTCAAAGTCGGACACAGCAGCCATGACCTGCTCGTAAGCCATGGGATTACCGGCCTTCTGCAATTGCTGAGCCAGAGCAGCCAGTTCGTTGGCGTGGGCGGCATTGTGAGAAGCCATGTACTTCATCAGCGCCAGCAGTTCTTCCATGGGAGTGTGCTCGCAGCCGCCGCAGCTGCCGCATTCACCGGCGCAGCCGTGGTCGTGATGATGGTGATGTTCATGGCCATGCTCGTGCAGATGCTCGTGCTCGTGGGGATGGCCATGCTCGTGGACATGGGCATGGTCGTGGGGATGGGAGTGGGTCACACCGTCGTGGGTGTGCTCGTGGGTATGGGTATGATGATGCTCATGGGCATGATCATGATGGTGATGGTCGTGATGGTCGTGCATATCGGTATCTCCTTTGCATTTTTTCTATATTATAGCTTTTTTTGCGGCTAATGTCAAAACATTTATTTCTGCAGGATATCCCCCTTAGGGGCTTGCGAAACGAAGAAAACAATAGTATAATGGGGAAAATGCAAACGGGAGGGACCTGCATGGGAGAACATCACCACGAACATTGCCATGAACATGAACACGAGCACGAACATGATCACGCCTGGCTTCACGCCCATGGCATTGCCCATTCCCACGGCCATGTCCACGAAAACCAGAAGGCAGTGGTCAATCGCCTGGCCCGGGCCATCGGTCACCTGGAAAAGGTGAAGCGGATGGTGGAGGAAGGCTATGATTGCTCCGAAGTGCTGGTGCAGCTGGCCGCGGTGCGTTCGGCGCTGGACAACACCGGCAAGGTGATCCTGCAGGACCATCTGCGGCACTGCATGGTGGATGCGGTGGCTGCCGGTGACGAGCAGGCCATCGACGAGCTGTGTCAGGCCATCGACAAATTTATGAAATAAAAAGTGCCGCCGTAAAGGCTACTTCTCATAAGGAAGTTAAAAGCCATCACGAAAAAATCGTGATGGCTTTTATAATATTGAGTTATTTTAACAAGGCAATCGTTTCTGAAATCTCACGGTACAATTGCGCTTTACTTTCAAGAGTATATGACATATCGTCATCAGGCTCGTCCAAATCAAATGAAATGCTGAATTCATTAGGGTAAATTTGTATATCTGCAAAGTATTTATTGTATCGTCCTTGTATGCCAATGCATTTTATATCATCTAACCAATCAATATGAATTTCATTTTTTGTTATTCCAAGCAATTCAAGATCTGTTTTTAATGTTCCGTCTAAATAATTGCAGAGAAGAAAATCAAAAGCATTTTTGTCACTCTCTGCTTTTTGCTCTAAGTATTTCTGTATTTTCTTTTTCTTTGTGAAAAACATTTTTTGTCTCCTTTTATCGCCAGTTTCGCATTTGTTTTACAAATGCATCGGGCAAAGCCCATACCCCTAAAGATGCACGAGCGTATCCTAAGGCTCCCTCCGGGAGGGAGCTCCCGACGGAGTCGGGTGAGGGAGAGCGCGTTACAATGAAGTTAGTACAAATCTAAAGCCACGCAGGCTCCTTCCGTCACGCTACGCGTGCCACCTCCCTCTCGGAGGGAGGCTTTCTGTTAGCCTCATTATAACACAAATCGGCAGAGAAAACAAGTTCTCTGCCGAAATTTGTAAACATCCTTATGAGAACGCTCCTAAATGCAAGTGCTTTTTATATTGCCTAAAATTCAATTTCCAACCCGTCATAGGCGGTGATGATTCCGTGCTTTTCCATTTCGCTGGCAAGGGTTTTATGGTCTGTATGCAAGGTATATGCCATATGGGAGATTACATATTTTTTAATATCGGTGTCAATGCTTTTCTTCATTTCAATAACCATATTTAAGTTGTTATGCTCAAAAACGCGCCAGTCCTTTTCAACAAAGCCAACCGTTGCATCAAAAACAGCCAAATCAGGCTTGTGCTTCCAAATTGCGCGTATTTCCTCATATTGAAGCCACGCACCGTCAAGGCCGTAAAACAGACACGTCCCCCCGTTTTTTATTATAAAATGGCACACAGGTATTGTATGGTTGCCCTTATACGCTTCAATACGGTATCCCCCAAGCTCAAGATAATCCTTGTCCTTGGTTTCAAAAAATTCGGCACCCTGTGTCGATAAATAATCAACGGTTTCTTGGCAAAAGTGGTCCTCGTGCTTGTGTGTACACAAAATATACTTGATTTTTTTAACATCAACGCCAAATTCCTTAATTGCATCCATAACCCAGGGTCCCGGGTCGATAAGAAGAGTATCATCAATTAAGGCAGAGGAGGTTCTC
Organism: Oscillospiraceae bacterium; assembly: GCA_015065005.1. Lineage (GTDB taxonomy): Bacteria > Bacillota > Clostridia > Oscillospirales > CAG-272 > RGIG2000. The sequence goes on along the minus strand of SVRE01000069.1, from coordinate 7,144 downwards.
CTAAATCCGTCCACTCCCTCGCGATTTTCGGGAAAATCTGCCGCACCTGTGCCTAAAAACAAAATTTTCATAAGTTTAAAGCTCCTTGTAAATCCTTCTTTTTTAGTATATCACATTTTTCAAAGGGTTTCAATAGATAGCACGTTAACATTTAATTCACAAAACTATTGAAAAAGAGATAGATATATGGTATAATAGGGCGAATATAAAATCCAAATTGGTTTGTGCGAGTTATGAAAAATAGATTAAAAATTAAAATATTCACAGTCATAGGCTTTATTTTTTTGCTTGCCTTGCTTATGCTTTTCCTCTTTTCGGGGGAGAACTATAACGTTATTAAGGCTATAACCTCCGGGGATTTATCTCAGGAGGAGCTTAAGGAAGCCTTAGGCTCTCTTGGCTGGCGCGGATATATTACCTTCGGCATTTTGGCAATGCTCCAGGTTGTTTTAACCTTTTTGCCCTCAGAGCCTGTGGAGGTTTTGGCAGGAATTGCCTTTGGCTTTCAAAACGGACTTTTGTGCTATATCATCGGTGTGGCTTTAGGCAATACCTTGATTTACATACTGTATAAAACCCTTGGGGATAAGCTTAATGCTTACTTTGACAAATCATTAAAAGTAGATTTAGATAAGGCAGGGGAGTCGGGCAAGGTAACGCTTCTTGTCTTTATTCTGTACTTTTTGCCTGCCATACCATACGGTGTGATTTGCCTGTTTGCCGCAACTGTGCGTATGAAATATCCAAGGTATATTATCGTAACTGTTCTTGGCTCAATACCCTCGATTTGTATCGGCGTTGGACTGGGACACGTGGCTATCAGCTCAAGCTGGAAAATATCTGTGGCTGTTTTCGTTGTGCTTGTTGTGCTGTTGATAATTATGTTTATTAAAAAGGATGCGCTTTTTGCCCTTGTTAACAGTTATATTGACAAAAAGGCGATACCCGAAAACGCGGTACGTCCGTACCATAGAATTAAGCTTGACTTTGCCTATGCAATAAGCAGGATAATCCTGTTTTTCAAGGGCGTTAAGGTTAAATACACAAAAAAGGTTAAGGATATTGACACACCCTCTGTGGTGCTTTGTAACCACGGCTCATTCTTTGATTTCGTGTATGCAGGCTCGCTCATAAGGCATAAAAGCCCGCATTTCATAGTTGCAAGGCTTTATTTTTACAAATCTATCGCGGCAAGGGTTTTGCGCGCTATCGGTTGCTTCCCTAAAAGTATGTTTGCATCCGACCTTGAAAGCGCAAAAAACTGCTTGCGTGTGCTTAAAAACGGCGGTGTACTTGCTATGATGCCTGAGGCAAGGCTGTCAACCGCAGGTGAGTTTGAGGATATTCAGCCGGGCACATACAGCTTTATCAAAAATTCCAAGGTTAATGTTTACTATATAAAAATAAATGGCGGTTATCTTGCCAAGCCAAAGTGGGCGCCCAAAATGCGCCGCGGTGCTTTTGTTGAGGCAAGCCTTGATTTGCTCTTTACCAAAGAGGAGCTGTCGACCCTGTCCCTTGAGGAAATAAAGGGAAGGGTTGATAAAGCACTTTACTTTAACGATTTTAAGTGGCTTGAAGAGCATGGCGAAATCAAGTATGGCGGCAAGCTGGCACAGGGACTTGAAAATATATTGACCCGTTGCCCTTCGTGTAACGGTAAGCATACTCTTGTAACCAAGGGTATGGAGATAAGGTGTGAGAGCTGTGGATTAAGCGCAAAAATGGATAAGCGCTACGGCTTTGTTGACGCTGTTCCCTTTGACAATCTTAATTCCTGGTACAAATGGCAAGTATGCCAAATGGAAAAGGAAATGGAAAATGACCCTGATTTCAAATTGGAATCGGCGGTTGTACTTAAAAATCCGTCTAAGGACGGCAAAAGCTCCCTTTACGAGGCTGGCAAGGGAATATGCACCCTGAACAGTGATGGCTTAACCTATGTTGGCACCAAGGACGGGGAGGACGTAACAATTACCTTCCCAATGGCAGAGATATACAGGCTGCTTTTCGGTGCGGGGGAAAACTTTGAAATATACCGTGGCAGAGAAATTTACTATTTTATGCCCGAAAATAAAAAAACGTGTGTTGATTGGTATATAGCCTCAAGGCTATTCAAGGAGCAAGAGGAAAGGGGGAAACCCACATTAATGCTACAGTAAAAGAGCCGGGTGTGGCGACATTAAAGAAAAATCAAGAAAAATCCTTTTCTACAATTGGCTTAAGGTCCTTTATAACTGTAATGGCGATACTGATTGCTGTGCTGATTTTCAGCGGAGTGCTTTCATACTTTGTTCCACAGGGTAGCTATGAAAGGGATGAATCAGGCAATATTATAATCGGCACCTTTGAGGAAAAGGGCGTTGGCGGTATAGCGCCTTGGCGTGTTTTGACTGCGCCTGCCCGTGTCTTTGCCTCAGGTGACGGAATTACAATAATAATGATAAGCTTGTTTTTGCTTATTATGAGTGGAGTTTTTAATCTTCTTGACAAAACAAACGGAATTAAAATCTTCATTGGAAAAATAATTCACCGTTTGTCAAAAAGAAGCAGTGCGGTAATTTGTATTTGCGTTTTTGTGTTTATGATGTTTGGCAGCTTCTTTGGTATGTTTGAGGAGCTGGTAACCTTAGTACCCTTAGTTGTAATGCTCACATTGTCAATGGGTATGGACACAATGGCAGGCTTGGGCGCCTGTATGCTGGCGGCGTGCTTCGGCTTTTCCGCCGCAATTACCAACCCGTTTTCCGTTGGCTTAGCCTCGGAAATTGCGGGGGTAACAACCTTAAATGGCGTTTGGCTCAGGGTTATCTTCTTTGGCTTAATTTACGTTACCCTGTGTGCGTTTTTGGTTATTTATATCCACCGTATAAGGAAAAAGCCTACCGCTTCTCTCAGCTACGAAATAGACCTGGAGAAAAGAAAGAGGGCAGACAGCATAAAAATTGTGCCATGCGCAAAAAACGAGTTCATTTTCAAGGTGTTTGCCGCATTTTTCGGCGTTCAGCTTATTGTTCTTGTGCTTATTGCCTCGGTAAGGGCAATTTCCTCTTATGCAATTCCTATTTTGGCATTCAGCTTTTTGGTGGGCGGCATAATTTGCGGCTTGCTGGTAACAGAAAAGAAAAAGGACACCTTTAAATATCTTTTAAAGGGCGCTGTATCAATGCTCCCTGCCATAGTTATGATAGCCTTTGCCTCTTCTGTCAAGCTTGTAATGACGGAAAGCGGAATAATAGACACCATAATGAACGGTGTGATAAAGACACTGGACGGTAAGGGTAAATTCTTAACGGTTTTGCTCATTTATTTCTTAATTCTGTTTTTGCAAATCTTTATTGGCTCTGCCTCTGCTAAAATAATGCTGATTATGCCAATAATAATGCCAATATGCGTAGCCCTTGGTATTTCCCCTGCGGTTGTTATTTTGGTTTATTGTATGGCGGACGGCTTTACAGATGTTATTATGCCGACAAACCCTGTTTTACTGATAGGACTTTCTATGGTTAACGTGCCGTATTCCAAATGGGTAAGATGGACCTGGAAGCTACAGCTTTTGGTCTTTGCATTGACAATACTTGTATTGTTTTTTGCGGTAAGTATTAATTATTAATAAAAATCGGTCAGCTCAGGCTGACCGATTTGTTATATTATGCCACACTGGGCTCGAACCAATGTGGTTTTATGTGGTAAATATTTCGCCTATCTTCAAAAACTCACTTGCCAATATGCCTATATAGTCTGCGTTCGTTTTTTTGCTATGCAAAATATTTTCTCACCTAAAACTGCTTCGCACATTCAAAATTAAATGAGCGAGATGTTTTCTTAGGTTTTGAGGGCAGGCTTACTGACGTAAGGCAACTGAAAAAGCTATGAAAATAGCCGTTCATTTAGTTTTCAATGCACATCGGTTCGAGCCCAGTGTGGCATAGTGTACTGATATTGGGACATATGTTTGTTGACAAGCCTTGAAGAATATGGTAATATAAGGGTGTAAGAAATGCCATACAGGTGTATAGCAAGGAGACAAAGAAATGAAAAATTTTGAAAGCTTTGGTTACGAAAGAAAAATTGGCAAAACCCCAAACGGAGGCAAATATTGCGAAATATATTACTACCGCGGAGTTAATGAATCCTGCGCTAAGGAGGAGGCTACCCACTGTATCATTTATGAAAAAAAGGCAAACGGAAAGCTGATCAATACCATATATTGTATGCTTTAGGCATAAAAGCGCTCGGCACCCCCCTAAGCCGGGCGTTTTTTGCTTAGCCGAAAAGCACCGTCATATCATTTTAAGCACGTTTGAATGGCTAACGTACCAAAATCAGTACACATCTGTTGAAAATCTTATTCAGACGTGCTATACTGTAATTATAAACATGAAAGGAGTTAACTTGTATGAATAAGGAAAACTCGAGAAAAATCAAGCTTTTAAAAATGTGGGAGATTTTGAAAAGTGAAACAGATGAGGACCATCCAATATCAACAAACGACCTAATTGCCCGTCTTGAAAAGGAGGGCATTGAGGTTGACAGAAAGATTTTATATACAGATATTGAGCTTTTGAACCAAAACGGCTATGAGGTTTTGACAGAGAGGTCAAGGAGCAATAAATACTTCGTTGAGGACCGCTCCTTTAACCCTCCCGAGGTCAGGATTTTAATGGATGCGGTTCAATCCTCCGCATTTGTTACGGAGAAAAAGACCGAGGAGCTGCTTGATAAAATTTCTATGCTGGCAGGCAGCCAAAGGGGAAAAATGCTAAAGAGCAATATTACAAAGTTTTCAACCGTTAAGGGTACTAACGAGGCTATTTATTATTCCATTGACACCATAGTTCAAGCCATAGGCAAAAAGAAAAAAATCGGCTTTTACTATTCCGACCATAACGTAAAAAGGGAAAGACAGTACAGAATGGACAAGGAAAACCCAGGTGTGAAAAGATGGTACATTGTAAACCCTGTTACCACCTTTGTAGATAACGGTCAGTACTACCTTACCTGTTATGATGACAAGCACGGCGGAGATTTAGCAAACTACCGCATAGACAGGATGGATAAGGTCAGCGTTTTAAATGAGCCGATTACGGAGAATAAATCCGTAGATATAGCAAAATATAAGCGTCAGCAGTTCGGAATGTACGGCGGAGACACCAAGGAGGTAGTATTTGAGGCGGACAAGAGCATAATAGACGTAATCTTTGACAAATTCGGCGCAAGCGTCAAAATGCGTGAAAACAGCGATGGCAAGCTTAACTGTACAGTTGTTGTCCAGCAAAGCCCCGTCTTTATTAATTGGTGCTGCTCCTTCCCCGGCAAGCTGCGTGTTATCTCTCCACCCTCAACAATTAATGAAATCAAAAACCACCTGAAAGCAGCCCTTGAGCAGTATGAGGAGTAAATCAATGAAAAATAGCTATAAGGGCAAGCGCTTTTCTGTTTTGGGTGACTCAGTCAGCACCCTTGAGGGGTATAGCCAGCCAAGGGATGCGGTGTTCTATGAGGGCTTTTGTAAATCGCAAGCAGGCATATTCACACCAAGGGATACCTGGTGGGGGCAGGTGATTGAACAGTTAGGCGCAGATCTGCTGGTTAATAACTCCATTTCCGGCAGTATGGTGTGCAAGCACCGTAGCTGTATTGTACCGTCATATGGTTGTAGTGATGAGCGCACCTCGTGCTTAGGCAACCCTGACGTTATTATGATTTTTTTGGGCATAAACGATTGGGGCTGTGCTATGAAACCGCACATCAAAGACGAAACGGAGGAAAGTGACACTTCTATTTTCTCTGTTGCATACAAATGTATGCTTGAAAAGCTGAAAAGGAATTACCCGCAGGCAGAGCTTTGGTGCTTTACCCTGCCTATGAGCATCGGTAAAACGCAGGATGGCTATTTTGTGCCTTGCCGCGGAGGCTACCATATAGAAGCGTATTGCAAGGAAATCCGCGCCCGCGCCCAAGAATACAGCTGCCGCGTAATCGAGCTTTACGCAAACGTGCAAGCCCTTGACACAATTGACGGCGCCCACCCAAGCGCCAAGGGGATGAAAGCCATAGCAAAAACTGTGCTTGAACAAATTTCAGAATAAAATAAAAGCCTCAGTTGAAAATCAACTGAGGTTTTTGCGAAAGAGTAGTGAAAAGGTGTGTGAATGTAGGTAAGAACAGCAAAAAGGTGTAGTGAATCACATTAGCAAATGAATAACGATAAGTAGTAGGCTCATCACAAGTCCCAATATTAAGCATATCAACCAAAATCCATGAGAGGATGAGGATTTGTCATTTCGATGAAACCATGAGTACCAATTGGAATTAACCGACCATAAACCGTTAAAAAGACACCAAAGAGCAATTGGGATACCCAAAATTTCAATTTGGGTATAGAAAAAAACAGATATTGCAATGATTGAAAGAATAATTACTATATTTGTAAAAATATAAATTCGCTTATACTTATCAGGTGGGGTAAAGCGATACATGACCATCACCTCTTTTTATAATTATATCACACTTTCAGAGATAAATCAAGGCATAAGCCTTGTATATCATCCGCAACTTGTTGCGGTAAGTTTTTTAGTGAAATATTCGGATTATGCCGAATGTGAAATAATTCACTTCGTGAATTGTGAAATATTGCTCCTTCGTTGCAATGTGAAATGAAATTTGCCCACATTCGCGTCAGCGAATATTTCACATTTGCGAAGCAAATATTTCACAGCGGAGCTATTTCACTTGCCCGCAGGGCAAATTTCGCTGAAAAAAGCACACATTGTCTGGTAGACAAATGTGTGCTTTTTTCTGGCTTATAACCCTAATTTTGATACAATTCTTTATTGCTTTTCTCGATCTCAGCAATATACAGAATTATATTTCTGCTTTCGCCGTTATCATATTCACTAACAATATATTTGATTTTTAAATACTGATCGTTTTGTGTAACAACACCGCCGTGAGATGAGGTAGTGTTGTAACCGTTCATGATTTCATTATCGGTGTATTCAAAGTAGATACCGTCTATTTCAAAATGCTCCGTATCGTGCCCTTCGTATGGCATGGGATGGAAATTTTCAACATATCCCTCCACGTAACAAACACGATTCGTTTCCAATAGTTCTTTATATTCAATGTGCTCAACTGCCAT
>SVRE01000068.1 GCA_015065005.1 Oscillospiraceae bacterium | reverse complement strand
ATCTATAATTTCTTCATCTAATGATAGTGTTACACGATATTTATCCAAAGAGGATGAAACCGTAACAGAGTATTCAGCATCCTTATAATCATTTATAAGCGAGTGTGTGAAAAAAACATCATTTATGTAAAAGGCTTTTTTGTAAAGAATAGATACATCTCTTATAATACCGCCATAATTTTCCCAACCCTCGCTTGGACCAAAGCTTGCATCTATATCTTCTATTTCAACAAAAAGACAGTTGTTCTTATCTTTAACGATTTTGGTCACATCAAAGATATATTCACAGTAAGGGAGCATTTTGCCCAAATAATGATCGTTCAAATGTACACTTGCATTATAAGTAATGCCGTCAAATTTTAAAAGAATTGTGTCATCAAAATGCTCTAAGTCAAAATGTTTTCTACATTCTGAATGACCAACACAAAGCTCAGAAAAAGGAATATGCTTTTTCAGCCAAGCACCCTTCCCAATTCTGTAATCCCAAATTCCGTTAAGAGATTGTATCATTTTATACCCCTTTATCAATGCTAGTGATTTCTTAATCATAATTATAATATCATATTTACAAAAAACTTTCAACATTGTATTTATAAATCTAAGAAACGAAAAAAGACTACTCAATTTGAGTAGTCTTTTTTCAAATCTCCAATTCGGCACTATAATCACGGTGGTTCGAATTAGAGATGCGTGGTCGAGATGACAGGATGACTTCGCAACAAGTTGCTCGTAACACCTCACTTGGCGTTGGTGAACAAGCTCCCCGCGCCTGCGTGGGCTAGGCGCACCTGGTTTTGCTAACGCAAAAGGCAGGCTCTACCGCCATACACAAAAATAAAAACGGCATACCCGAAAGGGTACACCGTTTTTATGGTCGAGATGACAGGATTCGAACCTGCGGCATCATGGTCCCAAACCATGCGCGCTACCAACTGCGCTACATCTCGAAATGCAACTTCTTTTTGATTGCCATACTATTATAGCAAAAGGTTTTCCTTTTGTCAATAGTAAATTTTGCTTTTTTAAAATTATTTTTTATATAAATCAAAAAAGCCAAAGGGTATGCTTACCGTTTGGCTTTTTTGGTTTAGTAATTATATTTTTTGCGCTTGGCAAAAATAAAGATAACGGTAACAACAACCGCCATGGCCTCAGCCACGATAATTGAAACCCAAATTCCGTCCACACCGTTAAATATAATGGGAAGTGTAATAACCGCCACCACCTGGAAAACAAGGGTACGGAGGAATGAAATAATAGCGGAAATGGGCCCGTTATTAAGGGCGGTAAAGAACGAAGAGCCGAAAATAGCAAAGCCCGAGAACAAAAAGGAGAAGGAATAGAAAAGGAAGGCGCGCTTTGTAAGCTCGCAAAGCTCCTCATTATATCCCACGAAAAGCTGTGACATCGGGGAAGCCAAAAGCTCCGCCAAAACAACCATAGCAACGGATGATACCAAAATAATTATAGTGCTTTTTCTGAGCAAGCCCTTTAGCTCATTGGAATTTTTAGCTCCGTAATGGTAGCCGATAACGGGTGCGCAACCGATGCTGTAACCAATAAAGGCGGAAATGAAAATGAAGTTAACATACATCAAAACTCCGTAAGCGGCAACACCGTACTCCCCTGCGTAATTAAGAAGCTGTGTGTTGTAAAGCATACCGACCAAGGACATTGAAATGTTGGACATAAGCTCGCTTGAACCGTTTGTACAAGCCTTCAGAAGAGCCCCAAAATCCATTTTTGCCTTGCCCAATCTTAAAAGGCTGGAATTTTTCTTAAAGAAATAAACCAAAGGGCAAATAAATCCCACAAATTGGCTTGTGATGGTCGCCAGAGCCGCTCCCTCCAAGCCCCAATTAAATGCGGCAACGAAAAGCGCGTCAAGCACCATATTGGTGAAGCCTGCAATTAAAGTAAAAACAAAGCTGAGCTGTGGCTTTTCCGCAGTTATCATAAAGCTTTGAAACTCCATTTGGAGCATAAAGAAAACAAGACCCAAAGCAATTATTCTGCCATACCTTACACAATCCTCAAGCATTTGCCCCTCAGCCCCCAAAAGGGAAGCCACAGGCTCCAAAAAAACAATGCCCAGAACAGTGATGATAATTCCAAGCACAATCGGCACATAAATAAACAAGGAAAAAAGCTTGTTCGCCTTGTCCCTGTCCCCCTCACCCAAGGTTTTTGAAACAAGGGCACTGCCACCCGCACCGAACATAAAGCCAACCGCACCCAGAATCATCAAAAAGGGCATAATAAAGTTGACAGCGGTAAAGGCGGTTTCGCCAACATAGTTTGAAACAAAAAAGCCGTCAACAACACCGTAAATAGAGGTGAAAATCATCATACCGATAGACGGCAAGGTAAACCTTATCAGCTTTTTATAGGTAAAATGGTCACTTAACTGTATTTTCATTTGTTTTCACCAAAATAAAGCTCAGCCAGCTTGGAAATAATAGGTGTAAGCTCCTTAATCTCCCAGCCCGTAGTATTTATGGTCAAATGATAGTTTGTACATTCGCCCCACTTGGTTTCAGAAAGAATGGCACGTGTGCTTTCACGGCTTTTGTCAATCTGCTTAAGGTGCTTTTCAATCTCCTTGCGGGAAGGATTTTCGCCGATAAGCGCCTTGTCAATGCACCTTTGCACCTTGCTTTCGTGGTCAGCGCAAACGAAAATATTTAGAGGCTTGTATTCCTTTAATAAAATGTCAGCATTTCTGCCAACAATTATAAAATCTCTGCCTTTTTTTGCAATTTCGTCAATAACTCTTTTTTCCTCAACCAAAAGCTCACTTTTAACAGTGCTTGCATATGCGAAGGAAAAGCTCCTTGCAAAATGCAAGGGAATTGCCTTAACTCCTAAGGAGCTTTCAACATACTCCTCATCAAGATTTTTATTTTTGGCAATTTCTGCAATAATTTCCCTATCGTAGTAATCAAAGCCTAAAATATCAGCCATTCTTTTGGCAAGCTCACGCCCACCGCTGGAAAACTGACGGCTAACAGTTATAATTCTCATAAAAAACTCCTAATTATAATAAACCCATATGAGTATAGTATATTTAACGCATAATGTCAATACAATCTTTAGAAACACTTACAATTTTTTGATAAAACAGTACAAACTATAAAGTGCAGAACAAAAGAAAGGGAAAATATATGAAAAGAATATTTGCAATTTTAATATCGGCTGTTTTGATAGCCTGTCTTGCTTCATGCTCCTGCGCGGCGGAAAAGAATATAACTGTTATTGTAAGAGAGCAGGGCAGCGGCACACGTGAGGCATTTGATAAGGTAGTTACAAACGGTGAGCATTTTTTACAGGAAAAGGATGAAAAGGGCAACATTGTATATAACGCATCAAAGGAGAGTATAACCTACAGCAGCACAGGCTCGGTGCTGTCAGCCGTAGGGACGGACAAAAATGCAATAGGCTACGTCTCAATAGGCTCCTTGACAAGCAACGTCAAGGTAATTAAGGTAAACGGGGCGGAGCCAACAAAGGAAAACGTGTTAAATGGCACCTATAAAATCCAGCGCCCCTTTGTTGTAATGACAAATTCAGATATAGCCTTAAGCGCACGGGCAGACGATTTTATGAATTACCTTAAAAGCTCAAGGGCTGAAGCGCACTGCGAGACAGCAGGCACAATTTATTTAAGCGACCCTGCAAAAAGAGCTAACGAGGGTAAAAGCCCCATTGGCATCGTCAGCTACAAAAAGCAAAGCACCCTTCCCTTGGGCAATAAAATAGTAATAAGAGGTTCAACCTCAGTTGAAAAGCTTATAAATGCGGTAGCAAAGGGCTATGCGGACTTATACGGTGTCAAGGTTGACGAAATATTTGATATTGAATTAACAGGCTCAAGCGATGGAAAGCGTGGGGTGGAGGCAGATAAAACAGGGAACGTAATCGGCTTTTCCTCCGCAGGTGTTGACTCCCCCACCATAGACAGCTTTAATATCTGTCTTGATGCGGTTGCGGTAATTGTAAACCAAGAAAACGATGCAATAAATGACCTTACCCTTGAGGAGCTTTACAGAATTTTCTCCGGTGAGACTATGAAATTCAAGGAAATAAGGGAATAAAAATGAGTGCAAAATTCAAGGAAAAGGCAGGAGAGGCCCTCTTTGCCTTAGCATCGGTTTTATGTATTGTAGCCCTTTTGGCAATATTTGTATTTTTAATAATCAAAAGCGTTCCCGCGTTTGAAAAAATCGGATTTTTCAGCTTCGTTTTCGAGGACAAATGGATGCCGAACAGGGAGGATACCTATGGCTCAGATTTAAGCGGCACCTACGGTATTTTTACAATGATAGCAGGCACGCTGGCATCCACTGCGGGCGCACTGCTCATAGGCGGAATTTTGGGGTACTTTACCGCAGTGTTTATTGTATTTTATTGCCCGAAAAAGCTAAAAAGACCCGTTTCCACAGTGATAAATCTGTTGGCGGGCATTCCCTCTGTTGTATATGGCTTTTTCGGTATAGCCTTTTTGCTGCCCCTGCTTTCAAATATAGCGCCGAACAACGGTAGCGGGCTCCTTGCCACATCAATAATTCTCGGAATTATGATTTTGCCAAGCGTGGTGTCCCTTTCCAAAACCTCATTGGAGGCGGTGCCGCGTATTTATTACGAGGGCGCCCTCGCCTTAGGCACAAACCATACCCGTGCGGTATTTAAAGTAATGGTTCCCTGCGCAAGGGGCGGAATAATCGCCTCCCTGGTTTTGGGAATTGGCAGGGCGTTGGGGGAAACAATGGCGGTTGTAATGGTTGCGGGCAATTCGGTTGCCTACCCACATAGTCTGTTCAACAGCTTCAGGGTGATGACAGCCAATATTGTAATGGAAATGGGCTACGCAGGTGAGGTGCAAGAGGGCGCCCTTGTTTCAACAGGCGTTATTCTTATGCTGTTTGTCCTTATAGTGAACTTGATTTTTAATGCTATTGCAAGCAAGGCAGTAAAGGCACCCAATAAAAACAAACAGCCAAGCAGGGTCAAGGAAAAGCTGCTTTTTATAAAACAAAAATCAAGTGATGCCGTGTCGCGCCTTGCATTTAAGGTAAAGGCATCCGAAATAGGTGGATATTCAGCAAGGGCAGGGGGAATAATTGTCAGCCTTGTGCTTGCTTTGATTATTGGCTTTGTTGCCGTAAATGGAATACCGTATCTTTTAAAAAACCCTTACCTTGTGTTTGGAAAATATGAGTTTGGAAGCCAAAGGGTAAGCATTTTTCCGTCTATTATATGTACAGTTTTAGCGGTTGTGCTAAGCTTATCAATAGCCACTCCCATTGGAATTGCCACCGCCATTTTTTTAAATGAATACACGGCAAAAAGCTCATTATTTGTTCGTTTAATAAGAATGGCAATCAGTATATTAAGCGGTGTGCCGTCAATAATATACGGCTTATTCGGGCTTATAACCTTTGTAAGAATATTCGGCGGCTCAAGCTCTGTAATCTCAGGCTCATTAACCATCAGCATTATGCTTTTGCCAACCATTGTGCGTACAACAAATGAAAGCCTGAAAAATGTGCCCACCTCGTTAAGGGAGGCAAGCCTTGCCCTGGGCGCGGGGAAAATGCGCACAATATTCAAGGTGGTTTTGCCCTGCGCCTTACCGGGGATTTTAAGCGCTGTAATTCTTAGTATTGGCAGGGTGGTAAGTGAGTCGGCGCCGCTTCTTTACACAATGGGCTCCACAATAAAGCCAACGCCCAAAAGTCTGCTTGACGGTGGCGCAACCTTGTCAGTGGCGCTTTACAGGCTGGCGTCAGAGGGCTGGTATATAAATGAAGCATACGCAACAGCCGCCGTTTTGATAATTCTCGTTTTGGGGCTGAATTTAACCGCTGAGCTTGTGGGCAACCGACTTGGTAGAAAATTACAAGGAGACAAGAATGAGGAAAAGAGAAATAATTAAGGCGCAGTCCCCCTTCGGTCAAAGCATAAGCGTTAAAAATGCAAGCTTGTGGTACAAGGATTTCCAAGCCATAAAAAATATCAGTATGGAAATTCCCGAAAAGCATATAACCGCCTTTATCGGCCCATCGGGGTGCGGCAAATCCACGCTTTTAAAGTGCTTTAACCGTATGAATGATTTGGTTGAGGGGTGCGTGGTCAAGGGCGAATTTAAAATCGGTGATACCGATATATACGGAAAAATTGATATAAATGAGCTTAGAAAAAATGTGGGTATGGTTTTCCAAAAGCCAAATCCCTTTCCAATGAGCATTTATGACAATATCGCCTACGGTCCGCGCACCTTTGGTATTCATAAAAGGGTAGCGCTTGATGAAATTGTGGAGGGGTCTCTTAAGCAGGCGGCAATGTGGGAGGAGCTGAAGGACAGGCTGAACAAAAGTGCTTTGGGCTTGTCGGGCGGTCAGCAGCAGCGCCTTTGCATTGCAAGAGCCCTGGCGGTAAAGCCTGAAATTATATTAATGGATGAGCCGACAAGCGCCCTTGACCCCATATCAACAGGAAAGATAGAGGAGCTGTGTGACAATCTTAAAAAAACAACAACAATAGTAATAGTCACACACAATATGCAGCAGGCAACAAGAATTTCCGACAAAACAGGCTTTTTCCTCTTGGGTGAGCTTATAGAGTACGGCGATACGGAGCAAATATTCACAAGCCCCAAGGATGAAAGGACAGAAAAATATATTACAGGCAGGTTTGGTTAATACAACCCAAAAAATCCAAAAGGCATTTTGAGGTTGCTTTACTAATACGGTTAAAAAGTGATGTGACAGTATTTTTGGCTAAGCATATTGAAATTTATTACAAAAAATAGTATAATGGAGAAAAGAGATGTCAGTAAGAAGGGCGTTTGAAGAGGAATTGGCGGAGCTTAAGGCGCAGCTTGTGGAAATGTGCCGCATTACAGAGGGTATGATTGCAAGTGCTATAACCGCTTTGATTAACAGGGACAGGGCGCTTGGTAAAAGCATTGGGGAAATGGATAAACGGGTGGATGAGTATGAATTGTCCATTGAAAAAAGGTGTATGCGTATTCTTTTGAAGCAGCAGCCTGTGGCTAAGGATTTCCGCTATGTGTCCACAGCCCTTAAAATGATAACGGATATTGAGCGCTTTGGAGACCAGGCAAGCGATATTGGTGAGCTTGTGTATTCAATGCCCGAGGATAATCATATAAAGAAGCTGAATCACATATATATGATGGGTAATTTAGCGGTTAAGATGGTAAGGGACAGTGTTAATTCCTTTATCACAGGTGACAAGGGCTTGGCAGATAACGTAATAAAATCTGATGACGTAATGGATGCTTTGTTTGTAAAGGTGCGGGATGAGCTTGTTTTTCTAACCGTACAAAACAGTGCAAACGGGGAGAGGGCAATAGCTCTTATGATGATAGCCAAGTATCTTGAAAGAATTGGGGACCATGCGGTTAATGTTGCTGAGTGGACCAAATATAATGAAACAGGGATACACGAAAAATTTTAAAAATAAGCTTTATTATAAACCAAATTATAATTTTAAGGAGAAAACATATGCTGCTTGCCATAGATATCGGAAATACAAATATACACGTTGGTGCTTTTGACAGCAAAAAGCTTTTAAGCTCATTTTATATAGGAACAGACCATACCCGTTCGGGGGATGAGTATGCAATTACCTTAAAAACACTTATTGAAGGCAACAATCACGCCCTTGCTGATTTTGAGGGGGCGATTGTTGGCTCCGTATGTCCAAGCATAACGCCAAAAATACAGTACGCGGTAAAGAAGCTGATGGGTGTGCCCGTTTCCGTGGTTGGCCCGGGTATAAAAACAGGCTATCCCATAAAGATAGATAACCCGTCTGAATTAGGGGCGGATATTGTGGCAAATACCGCCGGTGCCATTGACCAGGGCGGCTCCCCCGTTATTGTAATTGATTTCGGTACAGCCACAACAATTTCTGCCGTTGACAAAAATAAAGCCTTTGCAGGCTGCTACATTATGCCCGGCATACAAATGAGCCTTGATTCCTTGAATAAAACAGGGCTTTTGCCATCTGTAATTGCAGATGAAAGCTTTCCTGTTTTGGCAAAGAACAGTCAGGATTCTATGAAATCAGGTGTTATTTTCGGCCAGGTAATGGCGGTTGAGGGCTTTGTACAAACTTACATAAGTGAGCTTGATTTGCCCGAAAAAACTCCTGTTATCGTAACAGGCGGCTTTGCCCCTATGCTTTTAACGTACTTCAGGTTAAAGGTAAAGCATATTGAGGATTTAACATTAAAGGGACTTAACGTAATTTATAATACAAACAAGAAAAAGATCAAATAATCTTATTTTAAAAGGATTGATACCAAAGCAATGCACACCTTACAATGATATTGTCTTGTAGGGGAGGGGTCAGCCCTCCCACCACCGTCTTGTAGGGGAGAGGTCAGCCCTACCGCCACCGTCTTGTAGGGGAGGGGTCAGCCCTACCGCCACCGTCTTGTAGGGGAGGGGTCAGCCCTACCGCCACCGTCTTGTAGGGGAGGGGTTAGCCCTCCCGCCACAAAACAGTGATATGTTGCTAAAGAACGTGATATTTTAGCTTACGCAAAAGTGATAAAGTACTATGGACGGGCGTCCTGACAAGACCCAGCCCTTGTACCTTGGGTTGAGCAACTCTATCGAGCGTTCGTAAATTTGGATTGATACCAAAGCAATGCACACCTTACAATGATATTGTCTTGTAGGGGAGGGGTCAGCCCTCCCGTCACCGTCTTGTAGGGGAGGGGTTAGCCCTCCCGTCACAAAACAGTGATATGTTGCTAAAAAACGTGATATTTTAGCTTACGCAAAAGTGATAAAGTACTATGGACGGGCGTCATAACGAGCCCCCCACCCTTGTACCTTGGGTTGAGCAACTCTATCGAGCGTTCGTAAATTTGGATTGATACCTTTATAGAAAAATAAGATTTTTGAAATAAATTTTCGCCGTATTCATATATAGGTGAAACGGCAGATAAGGAGTCTTGTTATGAAAGCAAGAAACAAATCAACATTAAGGGTAGCACAGCTGGGTATTTTACTTGCCCTGGTAATTGTGCTGCAATCAATCGCAAGCTTTGGCGTTATCAATATTTGCCTTTGCTTAATTCCAATTACTTTGGGCGCAATGCTCTTGGGCTGGAAAAGCGGCTTGGCACTTGGTATTTCCTTTGGCGCGGTTGCTGCCTTTTGGGGCATTGTGGGTAAGGATATTTTCACCCTTTACCTTTTCCAGGCAAACCCATTTATGACCATAGTAATTTGCTTGGTTAAGGGTGCGGCGGCAGGCGTTATTCCCGCGCTTTTGTTCAAATGGATAAGCGGAATCAAATGCCTTGGCAAAAGCAGTGGCTTGGTGGCAAGCATTGTGGCTGCCATTTCAGCACCGATTGCAAATACAGGCTTGTTTGCTCTTGGCTGTGTTATTATCAAGGATGACGTAATAGGCGTTGCAGGACAGCTTGGTGTTGCGGCTGAAAGCTTTGTAACACTTTTGTTCGTTGGCTTGATTGGCGTAAACTTTTTTGTGGAGTTTTTGGTTAATGTGGTGTTATCACCGGCATTGAATAAACTTACCGAGGTTTTGCAAAAGCAATTCAAATAATCAAACCGCCCAAATTTTTGGGCGGTTTTCTTTATATTATATTGACATTTTAAAAAATAGTGTTAAAATATAATCGTTAGCCTTACGGGAATTGAACCCGTTTGGTTTGAAATGAAAAATAGCTTGCCTTACTGTGTTAAAAAAGCTTGACAATTCCTTAATTGCCTGCGCTTTTTTGCCTTGTAATCCAACCTATTTTCTCATTTGAAACTGCTTGCA
>SVRE01000067.1 GCA_015065005.1 Oscillospiraceae bacterium | reverse complement strand
ATACTGTACATTTCTTGCCCTCTGTTAAGCCTGTTTCTGTACAGGTTGCGTCCTTACCTGCTACAACCTCTTCTGTGTGGCCCTTTGCAGGTACTGTTTCCTGTGCTACTGTTATTTCGCCACATACCGTACATTTTTTACCATCTGTCAAGCCTGTTTCTGTACAGGTTGCGTCCTTACCAGCTACAACCTCTTCTGTGTGGCCCTTTGCAGGTACTGTTTCCTGTGCTACTGTTATTTCGCCACATACTGTACATTTCTTGCCCTCTGTTAAGCCTGTTTCTGTACAGGTTGCGTCCTTACCAGCTATAACCTCTTCTGTGTGGCCCTTTGCAGGTACTGTTTCCTGTGCTACTGTTGTTTCACCACATACTGTACATTTCTTGCCCTCTGTCAAGCCTGTTTCTGTACAGGTTGCGTCTTTACCTGCTACAACCTCTTCTGTGTGGCCCTTTGCAGGTACTGTTTCCTGTGCTACTGTTGTTTCGCCACATACTGTACATTTCTTGCCCTCTGTTAAGCCTGTTTCTGTACAGGTTGCGTCCTTGCCAGCTACAACCTCTTCTGTGTGACCTGTAGCCGGAATTTCTTCATCTACCTTGTCGCCACAAGAGCAAACCTTTTCCTGTGAACCCTTTTCAGTACAAGTAGGTTGCTTTGTTACGTTCCACTCACCATAAGAGTGCTGGTGAGATTCCTGTGTGCTGCTACTTGCAGGTGGATTTTCCTCTTCTCCACAACCGGACATAGCAAAGATAGCAATCAATGCCAATACGGCGCAAATAAGCAACAATGTGAATTTGCGAGTGTTTTTCATAATCTCTCTCCTATTTTATAATAGTTTTGCAATTTATTATAACATAATAAACCAATAAAGTCAATATTTTGTACAAATAACACAAATAAAGCTTCAAACAAAAAAAGCGAGTATCAATTTCTGTATTTTACCACATACAAATGCTCCTTAATATAAGACTTTATGTCATTGTAATTATACCATAATATACTTGATTGGTCAAAAGCAAAAACGCCACCTTAGACTTTCAACTAAGATGGCGTTTTCTGTTCGTATCAGAGCGAAACCTTTACGGCGAAGCCTCCGCTAAAAAGTAAGTGTTCGTCTGAGTAGCGTTTGGTGGACACGGCGAGAGGACTCTTGCAGAGCTATTTCTTCCAAGCCTTATACTAGCCAAGCTGATACCGGCTTTCGTCAGAAATGCGAACTCAATTTGTGGCATTGCCACAAAGGCGTGATCAACTGCTGTGTTGCCGAAAAAGAAAAGACAGGCATAAACCTGTCTTTTCTTTTTGGTGGACACGGCGAGAGTCGAACTCGCGTCCGAAAACCCCTTGGTATAACTTTCTTCGTGGACAGTCAATCTTTTGGTTTTCCCCTCGCTCCCCGCCGATTGACAGGCTAAGAGCGAGCCGTAGTAGCCTTATGCTTGATTGGTACGGCTACAGCTCCCAATTCAAGTTCACCTCTTTGTTACGCTCAGTCCAAGGGCGAGGTACTCCTCGGAGGAACGGGTGGCACTATGGGCCACAGCACTGCCGCTAATCGCCCTTACGGGCAATTAGTTAGGCAGCCATTGCAACTTTATTGTTGTCGTTTATTATTTAAGTTAGCCATTATTACGGGATTAGCCAGCCCGCCACGCTTATCA
Organism: Oscillospiraceae bacterium; assembly: GCA_015065005.1. GTDB lineage: Bacteria > Bacillota > Clostridia > Oscillospirales > CAG-272 > RGIG2000. The sequence goes on along the minus strand of SVRE01000067.1, from coordinate 8,254 downwards.
TACCTCAAAATCCCCGTCGAAACCTTTACGTGCCCATATGATTGGTAATTTTACATTTCCGTCACCTATGGGTGACACCTCCCCTTGCACAGGGAGGTGTTAATTTTGTCAGAATTACGGCCTTACTCCTAAGCCCCAGCCTACTCTGCCACCCTTTAAAAGATGGTCAACATAGTTTCTTCTTAATGAACTGTTTGTGGGTAATCTATGTGGGTTTCTATCCTCAGTATCGAACAGTCTCCAAAGGTCATCACCCTCATTATCCGCCCATTCAAAGACATCAAATTCACTAAAGAAACGATATACATTTGTGTGCTTTGGCAAAATATTTTCATGCTCAGGATACAAAAGCCAAGAGTGGCAAATAAACGGACAATTCTCACCAACCTCAGCCTTGAAGAATTCCCTTGCCATTGCGTATGCTTTATCGCAGCCTTCCTTATCCATAGGTGTGCCTGTCCTTGGAATATGAACGTTGATAACCTTGCTCTCAGGAGTTAAGGTTATGCCGTTTTTATCATAATTATGCTCAAACTTCACAACCTCAAACTGCAATCTGCCAAGGGCAAATCTTGTAAGGTCGAAAAATCCTGGGAACCACCACGCTACGAAAGAACCTATCATACCGCGTACAGCCTTACATTCTTCAAGCTTATATCTTAAATCAAGAACACTGTTGTGGTATATATCAAGGCTAATGCCGCGCTCAATATAAAGCTCCTTTAGGTGCTTGGTCATACACATAAAAATAAGCAAGCCGGAGGTGTACATATGTACGTTTACGAGCTTACCTGCGTTTTGTGCAGGAACAAGTATTTCCTTATAGTAATCGCACTTGATATTGCCTTCGTAAACGCCCAAAATCCTTTCAAATTCTTTTTTTGCTTCTTCATTCCCTTGGATTTTGTCAAAAGCTTCAAGCAAAAACTCCCTATCACTGTCAAGATAGTCACATTCTATCATAAAATTATTCAAATAATCTCTCATTGCATTTCACCCTTTGTTACCCTTTCAATAGTTCTTTGCGCATCACGCTTTGCATCACTTTCGCGCTTATCATAAAGCTTTTTACCCTTGCACACACCGATTTCAACCTTTACCCTGGAGCCTTTGAAATAAAGGGACAAGGGAATTATTGAATAACCGTCTCTTGTAAGAAGCCCGTTGAGCTTCATAATTTCCTTTTTATGCATCAAAAGGCGCTTATGCCTTAATGGGTCCTTATTAAACACGTTTCCCTTTTCGTACGGGCTTATATGAATACCGAGTGCAAGCAGCTCTCCATCATAGACCTTGCAAAAGGAATCCTTCAAATTAACCTGACCTTGACGAAGGGACTTGACCTCTGTACCAAAAAGCTCAATACCCGCTTCATATCTTTCAAGAACAAAATAGTCGTGATACGCTTTTTTATTTTGCGCTATTGTTTTTGTACCGGTTTCAACCATATCCCTCTCCTTTCAAGATTTTGCCTAATAAGTATAACATATTATTTTTTAATTTTCAATAGCATATCTTGTCGTAATTGACAAAATATATTTATTATGATAAAATTATTAAGAGGTGATATACGTGGATTACGAGATTATATATTCTAAAAGAAAAACATTGAGCCTACAGGTAAAGCAAGACTTAAAAATCGTAGTTCGCGCACCGTACAGGCTTGCAAAAAAGTACATTGATGATTTTGTAAATCAGCATATTGACTGGATAAATGACAGGATTGAAAGGATTAATACACGCACAGTAAATCCATACAGCTTTTCAAAGGACGAGATTGAAGCTTTAAAAACCAAAACCTTAGAGCTTGTTTTGCCAAGAGTGGAATACTATGCCTCCATAATGGGGCTTAAACCAAGCAAGATATCAGCAAGCTCAGCTAAGCAAAGATTTGCAAGCTGTAGCTCCAAGGGACACTTAACCTTTTCCTTCAGGCTTTGTTTATTTCCTGCCGAGGCTATTGACTATGTTGTAGTACACGAGCTTGCTCATATGAAGGAAATGAACCATTCAAAAAGGTTTTGGGCTGTGGTAGAAAAATATATGCCTGACTACAAAAGTATACGTGCATTATTAAAGGAGTGATTTTATGAATATTGTTATTCTTGACTATATGACGCTTGGCGAGGACCTTGATTTAAGCGGTGCTTCAAAATTTGGAAACGTGATTAAATACCCTGTAACATCGCAAGATGAAGCGCCTGAGCGTGTAAGGGATGCTGACATTGTTATTGTTAATAAGGTGAAGATGAACAAATCCGTGCTTGAGGTTGCCAGCCACCTAAAGCTGATTTGTGAAACTGCAACAGGTTATGACAATATTGATATTGAGTACTGCAAAAGCAGAGGTATTCTTGTTGCTAATACGCCTGCATACTCAACAAGCTGTGTAGCGCAGGTTACTGTTTCTATGGCTTGCTCACTTGTGACACACTTGCACGAATACAGAAGCTTTGTACACGATGGCGGTTATCAAAAAAGTGTTAGTGCCAATATGCTAAAGCCTGTTTATCACGAAATGGATGGGCTTACCTGGGGTATTATTGGCTTTGGTAATATTGGGCGTGGTGTTGGAAAAATTGCTAAGGCATTTGGATGTAATGTAATTGTAAACAAACGCACCCCTGTAGAGGATTACGAGTGTGTTTCATTAGAAGAGCTTCTTAAACGGTCAGATATTATCACCATTCATTGTCCCTTAACAGATAAAACAAGAGGTATGATTGGAAAAGAACAACTTTCATTAATGAAAGAAAACGCAATAATAATTAATGTGGCACGCGGTGCGGTTTGGGATGAGGAGGCTGTGGCGCAAGCGATTATTGATGGTACTATAGGCGGTGTCGGTTGTGACGTATTCTCTTACGAGCCTATGGATGACAACCATCCTTTTGTGAAAATCTTAGGCTATGACAACGTGCTTTTAACTCCGCATATGGCTTGGGGCTCCTTTGAGTCGCGCACAAGATGCTTTAGTACAGTATTGTCCAATATTGAAGCATATTTAAACGGTAAAGAGCAGAATTTAATACGTTAGAAAACAAAAAACAGGCTTGATGCCTGTTTTTTGTTAATATGTCACTATCGTGCCGTTTTTGTTAAATTTAAACTGCTTTATAGAATGAAACAGATGCATCACTATCGGATGTGATAACAACCTTTCCAACTGCTTCGTACTTGTAAAGGTCAACAGATACGTTGCTTCCGCTTACCACAAAGGCTTCAAGAGCTTCACCGTCAGCAGTTGCGTAAACTGTAACCGTGTAATTTGCTTCAGCCTCGCTACTCAAAACGATTACACCATAACCGATTGCAAGCGCGTGGTTGCCGTCAGACAATGTGTACTCTGTCTTAACAAATTCTGTGTTTGCAGTAATTGCTTCAGGTGCTTTTGGCTTAACATAACCCTCAAGCTCTGACTTCGCGCCACAGGTGCAAGGGTCACCGCCGCAAATGCAAACAGCACCCTCTTCAGTTACCATTTCAGCGGTAATATCAACATATCCCTTACCGCATACTGTACAAGTAATCATACCCTGAGCGGATGCCACACCAAAGCTATGGCTACCCTTCGCTACAGGATCCTTGTTTTCTGTTGTTCCGCAGTTGCCGTTTGAACAGCCATATACTGTATATCCCTCAGAAATACAGGTTGGTGGAACCACCTCACCAGGTATGGTATAATTATGCTCGTTTGTTTTTTGACCGAGCTCATCACCTTCATATGCAGTAAAGGAAGTACCGCACTTTTCGCACTTGTATGTTGCGTTATCAGAGCAGGTAGCAGGAATTTCAACCTCACCGTATGTATGCTTGTATTCACCCTCAACAGGCTCTGAGCTTGATTCGGTACAAGCAATACCGTCACATACGTTTGTGCACTTCTTTTCAAGCATACCGCCGTTGCCGCACCAAGGCTCAACTGTTTCAAAGTTATGACCGATTGCATCTACTGCAAACTTATCAGTTTCTTCATCTGATGTGTAGCCACAGTTAATGCAAATGTAAGCAGCAACACCCGCCTCTGTACAGGTTGGTTCAAATATTATAACATAATGCTCATCTATAGCCGCGTCAGCTTCCTTATAGAAGGAGTGTGGGATTACATCCTTTTCGTCCTTTTCCATACTGTAATCACAGTTAGCACAGGTAACCTTTGTTACACCCTTTTCTGTACAGGTTGGAGCTATAACCTCTTCAACATAAGTATGGTCAAGCTTTGCTGTAGCAGCTACCTGCTCGGTATAAGGACATCTTGAACACTTAAGCTCAGTATAACCTCCTGCTGTACAGGTTGGTTCAACTACGTTTTCAATTAAATCGTGACCAAGAGTAGCCACAGGATTCTTTTGGGCAGTATATCCACAGCCCTCTCTCTTGCAGCTAAGATTGGTAATACCTGTTTCCAAACAGGTTGGAGCAATAACCTCCTCGTTCAAATCGTGACCGAGGGCAGCCAGCTCTGTTGTTTTTTCATATCCGCAAACAGTACAGCTTTCAACCTTAGAGCCCTTCGCATCACAGGTAGCGTCTGTTGTAGACTTAACCTCAAATGTATGCGCAGATTTTTCAGAAACCTCGCTACATGCTTCCCCGGCTACCTCACATTTATGCCAGTGGTCAGTAGCATCCTTTTCCCATTCTACCTTGAATGCATGCTCATGCCCACCGCAGGAAACAAGCGCCAATGTGAGCAAGCAAAGCATAGACAAAGCAATTATAATTCTTTTTTTCATATTTCACCTCGTGATTTGTACACTTTGTGTACTTTTATAAGTACATTTTAACATTATTTGTGCAAAATATCAATAGTTATTTTGTATTTTCTATAAAAAATTATGTTACTGCTCTGAACAGATTCACAATCATAGTGCGGGGCAATATATTTCTTCATTTGCTGTTTCATCCTTTAGCTCCTCCATAATTTCGTTATAGCTCTTTCCAAATATACCATCTGCTTCTGTATCCTGTACGTACACTACATTTTCTCCGTCATAGGTATATCCTGCAATTACAAAGGAATGGTCATAAAGCTCCTCTGTTAAATCTGTCAAAATGAAATCATAGAAAAGATAACCCTTATCCGACAAGCTTGTTTTGATTACCAATCCTGTTTCTAATTTAATGGGATTTCCTGCCTCATCAAGTGGGGATTTACCGTTTAGTAGCTCATATGATGCAAAGACTATTCCAAAATCAGCTGTTATGCCATTGGCAAGCTCCACTGCATTGATTATATCATAGTTTACTGAATAGCCTGCGCAAATTTGAGCTCCGTTTGTTGAATACCCTAAAAACACAAAGGCGTTTTTAAGGCTTAGTGATGCTTTCCACACCACGGGGCTACCGTAATAGTTCCAATACTGGCTCCAGCCGGACTGTGCTTTTTCAGCCTCGCAATAAATTTTCAGCTTCGGGCAACCGTAAAAAGCATGGTCACCTACGGTTGTAACGCCCTCGGTTACATATACCATTTTCAATTCATCGCAATAACCGAACGCCAATGAACCGATTTGTGTAACGCCACTTGGTAATGTAACGCTCACCAAGCTATCACACTCATAAAAAGCTGCACTTCCTATTGTTTTTAGTGTACTTGGCAATGTTATGCTTTTTAAAGAATCACACTCCATAAATGTGTTTGTAGGTATTTCCTCTATACCTTCGGGAATTATTATATTCAATAGCCTGTAGCACTTTTGAAATGAAGCAACACCTAAAGTGGTTAAAGTGCTTGGTAGTGTAATAGACTTTAAGTTATGACAATCGTTAAATGCCATAGTGCCGATGCTTGTTATCCCTTCGTTCAATACGATGCTGTTAATACCGCAGAAATTAAATGCAGCATTTCCTATTGCTGTAATTCCGCTACCCAACTTGATTTTTTCCAATTTAGTGCGATTGTGGAATGCAAACCTATTTATTTCATATGTACTGTCATTTATGCTATTTGGAAGTGTTAAGCTTGTTTCATTTCCTGTTTGAGTGACTAAATAGTATTTTTGGTCAAAAAGAGCGAACACGTATCCGTTTTCCGCCCAAATTAAGATACTGCTTTCATCAAGAGAGGTGTGAATTGCCATAGCACTGTCAACCAAATAATATTCGCCCTCTTCCAGTGCTTCATTTACTACGTTAATGCTTGATAAATTGTAAACCTCAATTATTTTATAGCAATCTGTAAATACGGTTTCATGAAGACTTGTAACTCCTTGACCTATAACGATACTTACAAGATTATCGCAACAGTTAAATGCAGACTCTTTTATTGTTGTTACGCTATTTGGGATAGTCAGCACGTCAAGGTCGGTACAGTTGTAAAACGCATATCTGTCAATAACCTGAAGCCCGTTTCCTAAATCAAGGTCTTCTAGCTGAGTGCAAAAATAAAATGCGCTGTTCTCTATCACCTGCAAGCCATTACCTAAGGTGACACTTTCAAGATTAATACAATAATGGAAGGCAAATTCGCCAATTGATGTTACACTGTTTGGTACAACAAGGCTTGTAATTTCCTCATTATCATAAAATGCCTTCTTCTCTATTCTTGTAACAGGCGAGCCATTATATTCCCCGGGAATTATTAAATCCGTTCCCTCATATGTGCCTATTCCAACTACGGAATAAGTACCGTCTTCATTTTGGCTGTATTCTAATTCTTGCACTTCTTCTGCATAAGCAGAAAAGGAGAATAACATTATAACTGCCAAAAGCAAAAGCATTTTAGTCAATTGTCTAAAACTATTTTTTAACATTTATACTCTCCCTTACCAATGTTATTTATTTTAGTTTAGCACTTATGCCTTTTATTGTCAATAATGAATTATGAACCATATATAATTGGACACTCCAGTCAGACATTGATGCTGTGCAATATAAAAAATCCGAAAGTTTTTACTTTCGGGTTTTTTGTGAGTAATCTAAAATTTTGATACCATTTTTAGGTGGGTGCAAATTTTAGCAGTATAGGTGCATTTACCTATAAGGATTTGCACCTATTTTAATTTGATAAATTGGAATTTGTTTATCAAGACTTTTATAATGAATACATCAGCATTCCGAGCCCCGCCGATATGATGATCATCAGTATCGGAGTTGGTTTTTTCTTGAATGTAAGCTTCGCTACGATGCTGATCAATATCAATATGGCAAATATGATAATGCCCTTAAAATCTATGGCAAGTGTATCTCCTATGCTACCGAACCCGATTGCCGTACTCATAAACATTGTGATAGCCGTTGCGAGTATCAATCCAACAACACACGGACGGATACCGCAGAGAAACGCTTTTACCCCCGCATATTTCAGAAAGTTGCGTATCAAAGCCGCAATTACGAGAATGATAATAAATGACGGCAATACCACGCCAAGTGTAGCGAGGAGTGCGCCGAGGAAACCGCCTTGTGACGAGCCAACGAATGTTGCCATATTAACTGCTATCGGTCCTGGGGTAGATTCTGCTACGGCAATCATATTGAGCATTTCTTCCTCGGTAAGCCAACCGTACATCAAAGCTTTTTCTCGTATCAGCGAAATCATTCCGTATCCGCCGCCAAAGGAGAATGCACCGATCTGAAGGAAGGTTAAGAACAATTCAAGATAGATCATGTTTTTTCTCCTTCCTGATCTTGCCGAGGAGATATACCACTACGCCGCAGATTCCACTGATCAGTATGTAAAATATCGTTGAAAACTTCACCGCGAACAACGAAAACACGACCATACAGATAAGTGTTATTGAGATAATGATCATGTTAAAAACGGTTTTCTTCATCTGCTTCAGCATCTTCAGTCCTGCTGTAAGGATCAGATACACCACACATATCTGAATACCCTTGAAAGCATATTCAACCAATGTCAACGAAAGAAAGGCATCAAAGAACAGCGATATAGCATAGATAATAACAAAAGACGGAATACAAATACCAAGCGTAGCAATAATTGAGCCGATAATCCCGGCATTTTTGTATCCCATGTAAGTTGCTGCATTGATAGCAATAGGACCAGGCGTAGATTCGGCAATCGCCGTAACATCCAAAAATTCATCTTTTTCAAGCCATTTCTTTTTTTCTACGAACTCATTTTCAAGCAGAGCGATCATGGCATATCCACCACCAAAGGTGAATAACCCTATTTTCAGCATTGTCAAAAAAAGCCAGAGATAGCCTTTTATTTTTCCCACAAGAGCCTCCATTTATCTCACTTGCAAATTCTTATTTTATTATATTTTTTTATTATATCATAAAACTTCTT
>SVRE01000066.1 GCA_015065005.1 Oscillospiraceae bacterium | reverse complement strand
TTCGAATCACTTGGCTCAACAACAGGCAAATGTGCGCTTCTTGCTATCATTCTTGTGTCCTGCTCATTTTGCGAGCTTGCAAGACCGGGGTCATCAGCCACAACCACAACAAGTCCTGCATTAACGCCTGTGTATGCAAGGGTATATAGTGGGTCGGAGGCTACATTTAAGCCAACGTGCTTCATACAAGCCATACTGCGCACACCGGCAATTGAAGCACCTGCCGCAACCTCAAGGGCTACCTTTTCGTTAGGTGCCCACTCTGTATATACCTCATCATATTTTGCTAAAAATTCACTTATTTCTGTACTTGGTGTGCCCGGGTATGCGCTCGACACCTTAACACCTGCCTCATATGCACCACGGGCAATAGCATCATTACCAAGCATTATTCTCTTTTCACTCATTATTTTTGTTCCTTTCTTAAATCTCGAACTCTCTTTGCCTTGCCCTCAAAGCGCGCCAAGGTGTTTGGAGATTCCAAAATAACCTTAGCATCCAAGCCAAGCATAATCTTTAATTTATTTTTTACTGTTTTTTCAATGCTTTCAAGCACCTTAAAGGAGTCAGTTGCTGTGGCAAGCTCAACACGTACGCTAAGCTTATCGGCATAACCGTCACGCTCAACAATAATTTCGTAGTGTGGGCCAAGACCCTCAACACTCAATACAACCTCTTCAATCTGGCTTGGGAATACGTTAACACCGCGGATTTTGAGCATATCATCACTTCTGCCTGAAAGATTTTCCATCCTGACAGTTGTTCTGCCGCACTTACACGGCTCATAAATCAGCCTTGTTATATCCTTTGTTCTGTACCTTATAAGAGGCAAGGCTTCCTTTTTAATACACGTAATTACAAGCTCACCCCACTCACCCGCAGGCAACACCTCTCCTGTTTCGGGATTGATAATCTCGGGGATGAAAAAGTCCTCATTTATATGCATACCGCAAAGATATTCACACTCACCGGAAACGCCGGGACCCATAAGCTCACTCATACCGTAGTTAGAGGTAACAAGCATATCCTCTCCCCAATACTTATGCATCTCCTCACGCATTGCATCGGTAAGCAGCTCACTACCCACCAAGCCGATTTTAACCTTTAAATCGGTTTTCGGGTCAATGCCCATCTCCCTTGCAACCTCAGCCAGCCTCAGCGCATAGGATGGAGTTGCAACAAGCAGGGATGTGCCGAAATCCTTCATATACATAAGCTGCTTTTCCGAGTTGCCTGTTGATGACGGCACTATTGCAGCGCCGATATTTTCAAGACCGTAGTGAAGCCCAAGGGCGCCTGTAAACATACCGTAGCCAAAGCAAATCTGCGCCACGTCTGTTGGCTTAGCACCGCCTGCGCAGGCAATACGGGAAACACACTCTGTCCAGGTGTCCATATCCCCCTTGGTATATCCCACAACCGTTGGCTTGCCCGTTGTACCGCTGGATGCGTGAATACGGAGCAAATCCTCCTTTGGCACTGCAAAAAGACCGAAGGGGTAATTATCACGTAAATCCTGCTTTGTCACGAAGGGGAGCTTCTTTAAATCATCCAAGCTCTTTATATCCCCCGGCTTTATACCGCATTCATCCATTTTTTTGCGGTAAGCAGGTACCTTTTCATATACTCTGTTTACTGTTTCTATTAACCTTTCAAGCTGGAGCTTTTCCATCTCCGCCCTTGAAAGCGTTTCTTCCTTTGCCCAAATCATAAATTAAACCTCGTTTTCTATTGGCTTGTCAAATGCCTCATAAAGTGCTTCTTCACTTGGCTTTTTGGTAAACAGGCTCACTACAACTGTAACAATTACAGAGAATATCATACAAATAGAGCCTATCATTGGTGAGCAGTTAATTCCGTTTACAAAGGCACTGCCCAATGTGCCGTTACAGGATGGATGGTTATATCCAAGAATGAATATTAAGGAAATGGTAAGTACAAGGCAGGAAATAACAGATGTCCACACCGCACTCTTTGTAACCCTTTTCCAAACAACGCCAAGGACAAAGGGACCGATAAAGCAGCCAGCCAACGTACCCCAGCTAATGCCCATCATATAGGCAATGGCGGAAAAGCCGAATTCTTCATTCAATATAGCCAAAACAACTGAAATAACAATAAATACAACGCAAAGTGACTTCATTATAATATTAACGCGCTTGTCACTTGCGCCCTTATTAATCCTGCCCTTGTAAATGTCCACCGATACAACGGAGGCGGATGCCAAGGAAACAGAGGACAGGGTTGACATGCTTGCGGAAAGAATAAGCACCGCAATTACACCGATAAGTCCAACAGGGATAACCTCCTTCAAAAGCACGGGAATAATGTTGTCCCCCTTAACCCCTGCAAGTAATTCAGCAGGGAAAAGACCCGAGAGTGCGCCAACAAAGTAAGCACCAAAGCCTATAACCATGGCAAATGCTGTGCTGACAACAGTGCCCTGGGTAATTGCCTTTCTGTCTCTTATCGCATAGTACTTGTGTACGGTTTGCGGAAGCGCCCAAACGCCAAAGGATGTTAAGAAAATAAGAGAAAGCAATGTCATTGTGCTGCCGAAGAAGCCGCCGTTTGTGCTTTCAAAGGTGAACCAATTCTTATTAACATCACTTGTAAGGTCGCTTAAATCCCAATTTACATTGTCGTTATTAAGGAACAAAATTACCATAACAACAACGCCAATCAGCATAATTATTCCTTGTATAAAGTCGGAAAGCGCCGTTGCAAAATAACCGCCAAAGAAAAGATATACAGCGGTTAAAAGAGCCAGGGCTATCATAACAATCCAGCCCTCAATACCAAACACAAACTCGAAAAGGCTGCTAAGTCCGCTATATACAGATGCGGAATAAGGAATTAAAAATACGAAAATGATAACCGCAGACACCAGCTTCAAATTCTTGCTCTCGTACCTTTTCTCAAAAAAGTCAGGCATTGTTTTTGAGCTTAAGCGGGTTGTCATATTTTTCGTTCTTCTTGCAAGGACAAGCCAGGCAAAAAGCGAGCCGATAACCGCATTTGCAATACCAATCCAAACAGAGGCAAGTCCAAAGGATGAACCAAACTTACCCGCATATCCCACAAAAACAACCGCGGAAAAATATGTAGTGCCGTAAGCAAAGGCGCTCATCCAACCGTTAATTCCCTTTTTGCCTGCGTGCAAAAAGTCATCAACTGACCTTGAACGTCTGCGTGTGAAGTACGCAATTGCCACCATGCTTAATGCATAAAGTGCCAAAATAATGTAGTCTAAAACCATAATACCGTCCCCCATGATACTGTGCTACTTGAAAAGTGACAAATTTTGTAAATAATTATTCAGCAAATATACACTTTTCAAGTTATAATAATATATTATATACTAAGTGTGCATAGCTTGTCAACATATTTTAACATTTTAAAGCACTAAAATATCATTTATGCTATTGAAAATTTATTTATTATGTTGTATAATGCTATATATTATGGTTTTGGAGGAAATGAAAGTGGAAAAAATTAAAATGACCACCCCTCTTGTTGAGATGGATGGAGACGAAATGACAAGAATTATTTGGAAGATGATCAAGGATGAGCTTCTTCTTCCGTTTATAGATTTGAAAACAGAATATTATGACCTTGGCTTGCCCGAGCGTGAGAAAACAAAGGATAAGGTTACCTTTGATGCGGCATATGCAAACCAGAAATACGGCGTCAGCGTTAAGTGCGCAACCATTACCCCTAACAAGCAGCGTGTTGAGGAATATAACCTTAGCGAAATGTGGAAGAGCCCTAACGGTACAATCCGCGCTATCCTTGACGGTACTGTATTCCGCGCACCTATCTTGATTGATTCAATCAAGCCTGCGGTTCGCAACTGGAAAAAGCCGATTACCATTGCCCGTCACGCATACGGTGACGTTTACAAGGCTACCGAATTCCGTGTGCCTACAAATGGCAAGGCTAACCTTGTGTTTACAGACAAGGACGGGAACGAAATTTTTAACAAGGAAATTTACGATTTTGAGTGTCCGGGCGTTTTGCAGGGTCAGTATAATAAGGACTCCTCTATCCGCTCCTTTGCGCACTCCTGCTTCAATTATGCAATAAACACCAAGCAGGATTTGTGGTTTGCTACAAAGGACACCATTTCAAAGCAGTACGACCAGACCTTCAAGCTTATTTTCCAGGAGATTTTTGACGAGTGCTATAAGGAAAAATTCGAGGAGCTCGGAATTACTTATTTCTACACACTAATTGATGATGCTGTGGCAAGAGTTATAAGGAGTGAGGGTGGCTACATCTGGGCTTGCAAGAACTATGACGGTGACGTTATGTCCGATATGGTTTCAACTGCCTTTGGCTCCCTTGCTATGATGACCTCTGTCCTTGTTTCCCCGGACGGAAAGTATGAGTATGAGGCTGCCCACGGTACAGTTACCCGCCACTACTACAGATACTTAAAGGGTGAGGACACATCAACAAACCCAATGGCAACAATTTACGCCTGGTCAGGTGCGCTTCGTAAGCGCGGTGAGCTTGACGGGCTTAATGATTTGGTTGACTTTGCGGGCAAGCTTGAAAAGGCTTGCATTGACACATTAAATGACGGAATTATGACAAAGGATTTAGTTGGCCTTGTTGAGCCGGGTGTTAAGGCAACTGCAGTTAACACAGCCACCTTTATCAAGAAAATCCGTACACGTCTGGCATCAAAATTATAATTTTGATATTTTTGAGCATAACAAGGAGGTAAATTTATGTACTGTCCAAAATGCGGAAAATTGAATGACGAGGGCGCTGTTTTTTGCAAGCATTGCGGGGCATCCCTGTCACAGGATAACACAATTTCATTCGACCAGCTTAACAGGGGCAATAGCCCTATGGGTCAGCTTCAAGCCGAGGCAAGAAGAGCCACAACCTTTGGTATTTTATCAATTGTTTTCGGTGCTTTAGGCGGTCTTTTATGCATAATCTTCGCTTTTATGAACATAAGCCGTGTTAATGCGGTAAATTATATGAACTTTTTCCCAAAGGACGTAATGGAAATTGACGCATATGAGGAGGCAAAGCGCAAGCTGCACAAGGGAAGAAAAATGTCCATTATCGGCCTTATCATTTTCGCCGTTACATCAGTTCTTTCATTAATTTTAACAGCAATTTTAGTTGAGCTTGGCTTTGATATCTATTCATTTTTGCCATATTAATCAAAGATACCCTGTAGTTAGTATAATACTCTTAAAGAGTATACACACCAACTACAGGGTGTTTTTTATAAATCAAGTATTCAAATCCTCAAATGATGTTGTATTTTTATGAGGGATTTCCTTCCAGCCAAGATTCTTTGAGAATATAGCCACAAACTCCGCAGGGGTGGCAATTACTAAGAAAAACGGCCATACTAGTGTGGATAAAATCTTAATGCCAAGACTTACGTTTTTAATTCGTTTTCTTTCAACTACAAAGATTATGATAGATGAAATAACCATTAAAGCATATGCAAATCCAAAAAAGCCAAGTGACCTAAGCGCCCAATGCAAAATCACTCCACTGAGTGTATATTGCTCAGGGAAAAACACAGGTGCCAGGCTTACCGTAATCAAGCGAGCAAAAAACAACACGGTTGTAATTATAAATACCGGTAGTACCTTAACGGTCATATCGTAAATGCAAAACTTGTTTTTGTTTCCATTTTTCTTTTTTGATTTAAATAAACTGCGAAGCAAATCCTTTAAGCGCGCTACGCACACAAGCCATCTGCCGCGGCACCAACGAACCCTTTGGCGCCACATCACCTTAAAGGTGGTGGGCTGCTCGTCATAAAACACAGCCTCATCACAGTAATAAATCTTGTTTTCCTCTATAATTTGGTCAGCGGTGAATTCCCAATCCTCTGTCAAGGTTACATATTTCCAGCCGTCCTTCACCAGCTCGCTTCCGATAACGTAGCCTGTGCCCTGTACTCTGGTTGAGCAGTTTAATACACTGCGTCCCTTGCTTTCCAACAAGCAACCATATACAAAATAAAGTCCGTAGCAGGCTGACATTACATTTTCACCAAAGTTTTTAGAATTTCTGAATGATGTTATAATATCACGTTTGCCGTGTGCCACAAAGGCATCATTCATTTTACTTATATAATTTTCGTCAAGAATGTTGTCAGCATTAAAGAGGAAGAATCCATCATAGCTTTGTGTACCAAAGTCCTTCTCAACTTGCTCAAAAAGATACTTAAAGGCATAACCCATTGTACACTCATTTGGGTTATTATATTCGTAAACTGTAGCGCCAAGCTGCCTTGAAATTTCCGCAGTTTTGTCAGTACAGTTATGGGCAATCACAAATATTTGCAGCTTGTCCTGTGGGTAATTGTTTTTCTGTATGCTCTTGATTAGATTGCCAACAACCGTTTCCTCGTTCCTTGCTGGAATGATAAGACCATATTTTAGTTTCTCTGATACCTCAGGATACTTTTTCTTTTTAAAAAGACCTATTATTGCAAAAACTATATAATGCAAAACGATAAGTCCTGTTGTCCCATACAGTATGTCAAATATTAGATTCACAATTCTTAAATAATCCATCGTGCCTCCTTATAATGTGAACTTTTTATTAACTTAATTAATAGATTATAAATAACTTTACTGCATTATAGCATAAATCTGAATATTTTGTATATGCAATTCACACATTTTACATTTTGTTAACACACTGTTGCGTTTTCGGAGTGATTTCCATTTAAAGGGAATTTTATATAAAAGCCTTAATTAGCCTTATAATGAAAAAGGAGTACGAACGAAATTACTCGTACTCCTTTTGTTGTATTTGAAATCAGTAAAAACTGCTTTATGGAAGACGCCCTTTCTGCTCCTTTTTCAATTTTAAGGCGCCCTTGTGAAGGTTAGTCCTTACTTATTACCTTTTTGTGCCAGGATTTTTCGTGGCATTTCGGGCATTTCATATGCCTTGTTCTGCCGATGTGCATCGCCCACAAAACGCTATTGTAGGTTGGCACGTATCTGTGGTGGCATTTTGCACACTCGTAGTAGCCCGCCCTTTGCTCTATGCTTATGGCAAAGGGAACAAATACTATAAACGGCGCAAAGCCCAAGAGTATTATGCACACCCGTAGCCACTCCTCCATCGATGCGTAGGCTGCAAGTATGGTAAGGGCGAAGAAAATCACGCTTGACAAAATGCCAAAAACGACCTCTAAGGTTAACAGGTGCCTGTCTGCCCTTTCCTTTTCCTTAACCATTTCCAAAAGATTATTATCAAATTTTTCATTGTAGCTCTCCACAGTAACTACCTCCCCACTTAATAAATCATTTACTGTAATTTTCAAAATTCCGCACAGCTCAAGCATTATTGAAGAGTCAGGCATTGATTTGCCGTTTTCCCATTTTGACACTGCCCTGTCTGTGATGTTCAATTTTTCTGCCAGCTGCGCTTGGGTCAAGCCCTCCTTTTTTCTGCACTCGGCAATAAACCTTCCTATTTTTACTTGGTCCATCATTGACTTTGCCTCCTTTCGCTTACAGTTTAGTAAAATCCACATTAAAAATCAACATACCGCTGGTTGAGTTGGGGAAAAACAACCACAGGTTGACCTGTTTTTATAAAATTGTACCACAAGTGTTAACTTTTTTCAATTGATAAATTCAATTTTTTATTGAAATATAAAGCTTATTATGGTACAATGTGAAATAGTAATATCTTAATAGGAGAAGCAAAATTTATGTCTATTGAAAGAGCGAGAAATTATTTAAGCACATGTGGCTTGGACGGGGAAATTATGGAATTTGAAATGTCCTCCGCCACTGTTGCCGAGGCTGCGTTGGCAATCAACTGCCGCGAGGCAGAAATTGCAAAAACCCTATCATTTTTGGTTGAGGACAAGCCTATTTTGATTGTGGCTTCGGGAAACTCCAAGATTGACAACGCGAAATTCAAGGCTGAATTCCACACAAAGGCAAAAATGCTTGCCTTTGATGATGTTGAAGTGCTGATTGGCCACGCAGTTGGCGGTGTTTGTCCCTTTGGCGTAAATGAGGGCGTTACAATATATTTGGATGACTCTTTAAAGAGCTTTGACACGGTATACCCTGCCTGCGGTAGTTCAAACAGTGCAATAAAGCTAACGCCACAAAAATTAGAGGAAATTGTAAAATACGAAAAATGGGTTGACGTTTGTAAGTCAGCGGAATGATTTAAAATCGGATCGAGCTTAAAAGCCCAAGCACATAACAAAAAATCAACCACTCACACCTTTTTCAGGGCGGGGAGTGGTTGTTTTTTATTGTTTTTACACCTTGAACACTCAAAGCATCTGTGTCCAAGGGTGCTTCTTTGATAAAAGTTAAACTAACAGCTCATAAGACTCACTAAGCTTACCTTTTTCCAAAACTACGGTTTTAACCTCGTATTTTCCAAAGCTTAAAGCCAAGCGCTCACCGTTTACCTCAATGTAAGAATCCACATTGCCCGGCGTGTTATTAAGAAGCCTGAAAATTATAGCCTCCCTGCCGTATGCCTTTTTTGCGGCGGGCATAGATATTATATCTGTGCCAAGAGTTATGTTTAATTCTTTATTCTTTGCATTTTCGCTTGGAACAGGGAAAATATTAAGCGCATAAGGCCTTTGAACGTATTCCTGGGTTTTACGCTCCAGCTCTTCTCTTTTTGCAACCGTAAGCCTGAAGGAATAATTATTCTCACCCTGGTCAATCTTTTTTGTGAATCTGTCTGACGGAATCAGCTCTCTTTCACCTATAGGATGGGCACAATAGGTTACGCCGCGGGCAAGAGACATATAGAGGCTGCCGTTTTCAAAGTGGCTGCCGTAAACGCCTGTATTGAGCAAGGCAACACAGCCATTTCCTGTATCAACAGCTACAAATCTGTGGGCTACATTTTCACGTCCGTCCATAAACAGTGTATCGGTACCAAAGGCGGTTTGACCGATAAGAGTGCCGTTTACCCCTATTGGAAGGGCAAGCTTGATAATTTTATTAATATCGCCCATATAAAGGGTAACGTCTATATCAACATCATCATTGTTTTTGTAAATCTTGTAAAAAATTCTTGCACGGGAGCTATCGCACTCAAAAAACGCTTCAATTCCAAGGTAAATGTCACCGTTTTCCACAACCTGCACGGTTTTCATCCCCTCAAATGCTCCCCTTGGCTTTTGGGATGGGATAAACCTCTTTTCATTTGTTCCCATTTGCTTAAGCTGTTCCCTTCCCATTCCCCACGGGTCGGCATTATCATCAAAGCTGCATAAGCCAAAGGCTCCTTTTACATACTCTACTCCGTTTATTTTGTATGAGGTTAAAAGGCCTGTTTTTTCATCTATTTCCACGTGCTTTCTGCCGTTATCAAAGACAAATTCAGACACTCTCTCCGCTTTTTCAGCGGTAACGAAGTCAACATACACGCTGTAACGTGAAAGTGCCATAGGCTTAAGGCTTGCTTCGAAAATAATGCGCTTTCTCCAGTCAAGGGTCAGGTTGCTTTCTTCCTTTATCACTTGATAAGGAACTGTCTTTCCGTTTTCGTCAACAACCCTTATACGTGAAGAGGTAGTTTCGCTCCAGTTCTGGTCAGCCAAGGAAAACTCACACTCCACATTATCCTTAAGCTCATATGGGTGGGGGTTGAATATTACAACAGGGTATTCACCTGTCTTAGCAGCTGCTTGAGATGCGGAAAGTGCGAAATATGACTTGATTTTCACCCTTTCAGCCTCAAGTATGCCGTGGTTTAAGAATCTTATACCCGCATCCTCACCACATTGTACGGATGAACCCGGCAAAACATCATGGAACTCCGCATTCAACAAATCCTCAACTGCGGTTTTTATCTCGTTTTCGGGGTAGCGGTCAAGTGCGCCCTTGGCGTACGCTACGGATGCCATCTTTTCTGCCAAGAAAATTTCATTTTCAAGCTGTGCGTGCAGCTTTTTCACACGATACATAGATGTGTAACAGCCCGGCATTGAAATATGCAGGGATTTATCAACCACATCACTTGGCTCTATTT
>SVRE01000006.1 GCA_015065005.1 Oscillospiraceae bacterium | reverse complement strand
TGTTCAGAACAAGGATGAAGGTTTTGAAAATGAAGGCAAGAGACTATGTTTTCTTACTTTTGACAGTTTTGATGATAGCAGGAGTAATTATTCTGAACATTTATGCAAAGGGCTATAAGGTATAATTATGAAAAAGGTTTTGTTGACCATTGCATATAATGGGAAAAATTATCACGGTTATCAGCTCCAGGAGGAGCTGCCAACGGTTGCTTTAATGCTTAACAGGGCGGTATGCGCCGCTTTTGGCTTTGAATGTAATGTGACAGGGTGCAGCAGGACAGATGCCGGCGTGCATGCCCTTGGCTTCTGTGCAAGCGTTGAGCCAAGGAATGAAGGGGATGAAATTACCGTTCCCATCGATAAGATACCTATTGCAATTAACATTAAGCTGCCGTCTGATATTTCGGTTCTGAAGGCAAGGGAGGTGCCTTTGGATTTTCATCCAAGGTATGATGTGGTAAGTAAGGAATATATATACAAAATTCACGCAAGCAGGATCAAAAATCCGTTTTATGACGGACTTGCCCTTGAGTACGGTAGGGAAATTAGCGACACAGGGCTTGACAAAATGAATAATGCGGCACAGCATTTCGTTGGTACGCATAAGTTTGATTCGTTTATGGCGCAGGGCTCACAAATTGAGGATACAGAAAGGACCGTTTATGAAGCAAAGGTGTACAGAAACGGTGATTTGGTTGAATTTTCTGTCATCGCTGACGGCTTTCTTTACAATATGGTTAGAATAATGGTTGGGACTCTTTTAAGGGTTGAGTGCGGTAAAATTTCACCCGAAGATATTCCGGGTATCATTAATTCCCAAAACAGGGAAAAAGCGGGCTTTACTGCTAAGCCGGATGGCTTATATCTAAGTAAAATAAAGTACAAACCTTGACAAATGTCGACATATGGTATATAATATTTTATTGGTGAATTAAACTGTTTGGAGGTGTAAATTTGGCTGTAAGCTTAGTGTTTGATATTGCCATAGCTGTGATATGCTTGATAATTATTATAAGAAACGCTGCCCGTGGATTTATTAAATCCTTTGTTTTGCTTATGAAATCAGTGCTTGCTATTTTTCTTGCTTATTTGCTTAATGCACCTTTAGCAAGAGGGCTAAGTAACTGGTTCTTCCGAGACATATCGTGCGGATGGGTAAACAGCTTGATGGTAGCCACCGAGAAAGAGGGCGGCGGATATGCGTTGTTCGAGATTTTTGACGGTATACCGGAATGGTTTACAAAGATTACCGTAAGCCAGGGTATAGACCAAGAGGTGGTTGACTATTATTTCGTTCAAGAAAATCTTGCAACAAAAGAGGTTGTTGATGAGTTGACTGTTCCTTTGGGAGAGGAATTGTCTATGCTAATTTCAACCGTGGTAGCATTTGTTTCGTTGTTTATCGTTCTTGAAATTATACTGTTCGCCTTAGGCGCTTTGCTTAACAGGCTGGGTAAGCTACCAATATTAAAGACAGTTAACATAGTTTTAGGCGCCTTGGTTGGCGTTGTTATATCTGCAATAATTGCTTGGGTAATTTCTATGGCGATTTCTTATGTTTTTGAATTTGGCTCGAATTATTATCCTGACATATTCAACGATGAAATTATAGAAAAAACGGTTATTGTTGAGTTTTTCAGTGAGAACAATTTGATGAATTTGTTTAATTAAGTGACATTTAATGGGTTGAAGGGAGAGTAAAGTAATGGGCGCAAATGTAATTATTGACATAGTTTTGGCTGTTATAGCACTGCTTGTCATTTTGAAATTTACAGTTAGAGGTTTTTTGAGGAGTGTTTTAGATACTCTCAAGGTTTTTATAGCAGGCTTTGTGGCATATCTTTTGAGGCTTTCCGTAGGCAAAATTTTTGACGGATGGTTTATGAACAAAAGTATTGTTGGCTGGGTAAGAAATTCATTGCTTGCAACAGCCGAGGGTGGAGATGCAATTGTGGATTTTGCCGATCTATATAATAGCGTTCCGGAATTTTTCAACACGGTTCTTACTTATTTTGGCTTAGGCGATGTAAGTAAGCTTGAGTCTATAGGCAGTGCAAGCAGTGAGGATATTGAGGCTCTTGCTGTCGATATTGGCTCTTCTATTTCAAGCATGCTATCTATGGTTTTAGCAATAGTTGCAGTATTTATTGTCGCAATTATCGTGCTGACAATTGTAATTAAGCTGCTTGACAATTTGACAAACTTTACAGCGGTAAAGGTTGTTAACAGAATACTTGGCTTTGCGCTTGGTGTTGCATTTGCGGGTTTGATACTCTTTGCCGTATCCTATGCTTTGAATTTCTTGGTTGGAGTAACAAACGGCTTTGGTGGAAGACTACCACAAGAGGTGCTTGATCAATCTATGGTTGTCAACCTTATGAAATTGATTATTTTTTAATTGGCGATTCTAAAGGAAAATCTATATGGAAATTTGTGCGAGATGCAAAAAAAGGCCGGCAACGGTCTATATTATGAAGCTGGAGAACAATGTTCAAAAGCAAGAGGGTCTTTGCTTACAGTGTGCAAAGGAACTGGGTATTAAGCCTGTAAATGACTTTATGCAAAAAATGGGAATATCTGAGGAAGAGCTGGAAAATATGGAAAAAATGTTTTCCGAAATGCTTCCAATGGCACAGGACTCTGATGAGGAAAATGAGGATGGTCCCACAATTGACTTTTCAAAGCTGATGCGTAATGCTGGCTTTACAGCAGAAGATAAGAAGGATGCATCCAAAAACGGTGACAAAAAGAAAAAGGATGCAAGGAAAAACCTCAATACATTTTGCCATAACCTGACACAAGATGCAGTAAACGGCAAGCTTGATAAAATCGTGGGTAGGCAAAGGGAGCTTGAAAGGGTAATACAAATTTTGTCAAGAAGGCAAAAGAATAACCCTTGCTTGATTGGTGAGCCGGGTGTTGGTAAAACTGCCATAGCTGAGGCATTGGCGCAGAGAATTGCATCAGGTGATGTTCCCTACAAGCTTAAAAATTGTGAGGTTTATCTGGTGGACTTAACCGCACTTGTTGCAGGCACACAATTCAGAGGTCAGTTTGAAGCAAGAATTAACGGGCTTTTGAATGAGGTTAAAGCGGCGGGGAATATAATTTTGGTAATTGATGAAATTCACAACATAGTCGGCACAGGAAATTCGGAGGGCAGTATGAATGCTGCAAATATTCTGAAGCCTGCACTTTCAAGGGGTGAAATTCAGGTTATCGGTGCAACCACCCTTAAAGAATACCGCAAGTATATCGAAAAGGATAGTGCTCTTGAAAGAAGATTTCAGCCTGTTAAGGTTGATGAGCCTTCAATTGATGAGTGCGTAGAAATGATAAGGGGAATAAAGAGCTACTATGAGATTTATCACGGTGTAAAGATTCCCGATGAAATGGCAAGATGTGCTGTTGTAATGAGTGAAAGGTATATAACAGACAGATTTTTGCCTGACAAGGCTATCGACTTGATTGATGAGGCTTGTTCACACATAGTATTGCATGCACCACACATTAATGAAAGACATAAGGTGATTGAGCGCTTGGCTCAGATTGACACTAATGCAGATGCCCTGAATGCAAAGATTGCTGAGGGCGGTAAGGAGCCAACCGAGTCCGAGTATAAGCAGCTTGCTGAGCTGAAAACTGAAAAATCCATGCTTTTGCTTGAAAAGGAGCGTCTTGATAAGGATTGCGAAAATACTGTAATGACAAAGCAGGATTTGGCAGGTGTAGTTGAGATTTGGACAGGTATTCCCGCAAGCAATATCTCTGAGGAGGAGTTTGAAAGGCTTGCAAGCCTTGAGCCTAATTTAAAGAGTAGAATAATAGGACAGGATGATGCGGTGAAGGCGCTGTCCTCCGCAATAAGAAGAAACAGGGCAGGGGTAAGCGTTAAAAAACGCCCGGCATCCTTCATTTTTGCAGGACCTACAGGAGTTGGTAAAACAGAGCTTGTTAAAACCCTTGCAAAGGAGCTGTTTAATTCCGAGGATGCCCTTGTGCGTCTTGATATGTCCGAGTATATGGAAAAGCATTCCGTTTCTAAAATAGTTGGCTCCCCTCCGGGTTATGTTGGCTATGATGAGGCAGGGCAGCTGACAGAAAAAATAAGGCGTTCACCTTATTCTGTTGTTTTGTTTGATGAAATCGAAAAGGCGCATCCCGATGTCTTGAATATTTTGCTTCAAATTTTGGATGACGGTAAAATTTCCGATTCTCAGGGTAGGTTGATTAACTTTGAAAACACTGTAATTGTTATGACAACAAACGCAGGTGCAAACGTAAGCTCATCTCAGGCGGGCTTTGGCTCAAGTGAGGCTGACATAGATAAAGAAAGAACAGAAAAGGCTCTTTCCTCGTTCCTTCGCCCGGAGTTTATGAACAGAATAGATGAGATAATCACCTTCCGTTCTCTTGATGAGGAAAACTTTAAGCACATAGCTAAGATTATGCTTGGCGATTTAAAGGAAGCCTTGGCGGAGAGAAATATTTCCTTCTCCTTTACGGATGAGGTTTGTGATTTTGTTGCAAAGGCATCCTTCAGCAGGAAATTCGGTGCAAGAAATATGAGAAGATATATTCAAACCGAAATAGAGGATAAGCTGGCTGAGGCTATGATATTCGTTATTAAGGGAAATATTTCAATGGCGGCTGTGTCTGTTGTAAATGACAAAATCAAGGTAGATTGCGTATAATTAAAAAAGCGTACTCTTTGTAGCGATAAAGAGTACGTTTTTGTTTTTTGCGAAAAAATGTAACAAAAATCTTGCAATTAATACGCGTGTGTGGTATGATAGAATAAACAAATATTTTTTGGGGGATAAAATGAAGAGATTTGTTTCCTTATTACTCCTTTCTGCATTGATTCTTTCTTGTATACCGATGCTTGTTTTTGCTGAGGAAACCGAGAATACTGAGGAGCTTACCAATATTGCAAGGGTAGAAAATGCCTTGGCATATGCATCAAGCGAAAAGAATACATTGTGGACACCGGCAAAGGCGCTGATTGACGGTAAAAAGAACACTGACACCTGGCAGGGCTGGGAGGTTGGTTACCCTGAGGTCATCTATGGTGCCAATACATCCGCCGGCTTTAAGGGTCAATATTGCGGTGTTAAGTTTACAAACAGGGAATATTATGAGATATATGAGGTCAATTTGAATTTGGGCTTGCACGCTGCTATGGGCGGTCAGAATGTGCATTATCTTGTGCAATGCCTGGTTGAGGGCGTTTGGGTTACCGTGGCAGAATTTTCTGATTCCGATACAAAGCCACTTGCCTACGCTTCATACAAGGACGCTATGGAAAAAGATACAAGCTTTTATCACATTCCTGCCGAATACAGCTTTAAAATTGATAAGCCCATAACTACTAACAATTTCAGAATAACGTTGAGTGATTACGGTAAGAATTATCCGGGTGGAGATGTTCTTATATTCCCGTATATATACGAGATAGAGCTTATTGGTAAACGCGGTGAAACCCCTGCACTTGAATTACCTGAGGGTGCAGTAATTTCAACTAATATAGGTTACCATTCATATCCAAAGGCATCATCCTCTGCTGATTTTGCATATCCATACGGCGCAATTGACGGCTCACTTAAAACCTGGTGGTCCCCAAAGGCTAAGGCTGTGGGTGAATATCTGTTGCTTGACTTTATCGAAGCAAAAAAGATAAACAAAGCGGTGCTTAATTTCGGCGAATACTTGGACGGCGTCCCTGTCGAGGACTATAAGTTTGATATTGAAGCTTTGGTTGATGGCGCATGGGTTAAGGTTGCAACGGGTACATCCTTTGATGAGGAAAATAAAACGTTAATTACCGAATACAGCTTTGATGAGGTTGAAACCTCTGAAATCAGGGTGGTATTTACAGAAAAATACAAGTCCGTTCCCGAAATTTATGAATTTGAGGCGCATTTAAGTGCTGATAAAACATATTACGTGGAGAATAGATTTGATACTAACCAAAGAAAGTCAGCATCAAAGGGCAATATCGCAATAATCGGTACACCGTATGCCAACCGTGATTTTGCTCCTTATTCCGATGTTAACTATATAATTGACGGTAAGGCTACAGAGGATGCATTTGTATGGTTTACAGGTGTTATTGATATGCCGTCTTACTGTGGCATTAAGTTCAATGAGCCACAGCTCATAGACAGGGTGGCACTGTACTTTTATGTTCCTGCCGAAGAGGGTGCGGATATAATGGATATTCAAATCCAAGCCTTGGTGGATGGGGAATATAAGACAATAGTTGAAACAAAATCATATCATAAGGATTTGAAGTATTCTCCCGCATTTAAGTTTGAACCTGTTGAAACAACAGACATACGTGTTTACTATACAAGCGGCAGCGGAACCTTTGCTAATATGAAGGAGCTTGAGGTTTATTCACCAAACGGTATTGTAGATATGTTTGACGGCTTGTCATCAATGGCTGAGCCACCTGTATTTATTGAATATCCGGAAAAAGAGCAGGAGCCATCCCAGGACTCAAATTCTGGAAATACGCCAAGCTCAAAGCCCGAACAAACACCGGACTCAACGGTTGATTCTGCGCCGAGTCAAGAAGAACAGCAAAATAAGGATGATCCCACAGCGGTTATTGTGGCAATTTCCGTTATGGCTTCCTTGCTTGCAATAGCGGCAGCGGTAGCTGTTGTGTTAATTGTTAAGGCAAAGAAAAAATAATTGTAAGTTAGCTCACTTTAAAAGAGCATTAAAATAAATCATTGTTAAAATTTGTATATCGTAGGAGGAAAACAACAATGAGCTTCAAAAACCAATATCTTAATGAATTAATGGAAAGAGTAGTTAAGAGAAACGCAAACGAACCTGAATTTCATCAAACCGTAAAAGAGGTGCTTGAGTCAATTGAGCCTGTGGTAGAGGCACGTCCTGAGTACATTACAAGCGGTGTTCTTGAAAGAATGGTTGAGCCTGAAAGAATTATTAAGTTTAGAGTTCCGTGGGTAGACGACAAGGGTAACGTACAGGTAAACCGCGGCTTTAGAATACAGTTCAACAGCGCAATCGGTCCATACAAGGGTGGTATTCGTTTCCATCCATCAGTTTACGAGGGAATTATTAAGTTCCTCGGCTTTGAGCAAACCTTTAAGAACAGCTTGACATCACTCCCAATGGGCGGTGGCAAGGGCGGTTCTGACTTTGACCCACAGGGCAAGAGCGATGCTGAGGTTATGCGCTTCTGCCAGAGCTTTATGACAGAGCTTTCAAGACATATCGGTGCAGATCTTGACGTTCCAGCCGGTGACATCGGTGTTGGCGCAAGAGAGGTTGGCTATATGTTCGGTCAATATAAGAGACTTCGCAACGAGTTTACAGGCGTTTTAACAGGTAAGGGCATCTCATACGGCGGCTCACTTATCCGTCCTGAGGCTACAGGCTACGGTGCTGTTTACTACGCTGTAAATATGCTTGACTACTTTAAGGATACAATCAAGGGTAAGACCTTTGCAATTTCAGGCTTCGGTAATGTTGCTTGGGGTACAGTTAAGAAGGTTACTGAGCTTGGCGGTAAGGTAGTTACAATTTCCGGTCCTGACGGATATATCTATGACAAGGACGGCATTTGCACAGAAGAAAAGATTAACTTTATGCTTGAAATGCGCGCTTCCTGCCGTAACAGGGTTCAGGATTATGCAGATAAGTTCGGCGTTCCATTCTTCCCGGGTGAAAAGCCATGGGGCGTTAAGGCTGATATCTTGATGCCTTGTGCTACTCAGAATGAGGTTGGTATGAAGGAAGCTGAGCAGATTGTTGCAAACGGCGTTAAGTATTACGTTGAGGTTTCAAATATGCCTACAACAAATGAAGCAGTTGCATACTTGAAGGCAAACGGCGTTATCGTTGCTCCGTCAAAGGCAGTTAACGCAGGCGGTGTTGCTGTTTCAGGTCTTGAAATGTCACAAAACTCAATGCGTTACAGCTGGAGCGCAGAAGAGGTTGACGAAAAGCTTAAGGGTATTATGAAGAACATTTTCAATAACTCCATTAAGGCAGCTAACCAGTACGGCTTAGGTGATGACCTTGTAGCAGGTGCAAACATTGCAGGCTTTATCAAGGTTGCGGATGCTATGCTGGCACAGGGTGTTGTTTAATAAATAATTAACAAATGCGCCAATAGTTTATAAAGCTTTTACAAAAAAATGCTCGTTTTGTATTGATTTTTGTACAAAGTTATAGTATAATAGTTTCGGCGAAATGTAAAATATTTTATTAGGAGGTTAATAATGAAAAGGTTTTTCGCACTTATCCTTGTGGCATTGATGCTTCTTCCATGCATTGTGTCATGCGGTAAAGAAGTGGATCCACCGGCTTCAAGCACTGTACCATCAACAAACAATAGCGGTACAACAGGCAGCAATGGCGGCACAAACTACTCCACTTCAACATCAAATAACTCAGGCAATAACGGCGGTGACAACGGTAACGGCGGCAACGGCGGTTCAACACCTGAGGCAGCACCTGTAACCAAAAAGGACTGGGCAGGTAAAACATTAAGAATTCTTGCTACAAACTGGAACAACTCTGCTGACCCCGGTGCTCCTTGGTCTCAGGTTGAGTTGACAGTAAAGCCTGAAGACTTTAACAAGAACACAGGCTTCGGTACTACAATCAACAATGCGGTAATCGCAAGACAAAACTTCATCAAATCTGAATACGGTGTTGATCTTGAATGGGTTAACGCTCGTGGAACAATGATTGCTACTATTATTTCCGATGCTATCGTTGGCGGTAGTGATGATACAAGATATCACCTTGCTATGCCTCGTATGCTTGAGGTTCAGGCAATCGTTGCTACAAACGGTATTTATGACGTTTCACAAAGCGAATACATCGATCTTAATAAATCATACTACAACCAGGCTGCTCGTGAAGCATACTCTGTAAAGGGTTACACATTGTTTGCAGCTGGTGACTTCAGCTTCCTTGATGAGCAGACTGCAAACCTTGTATTCTACAACGAGGCTATGACAGGTACTGACACATTTGAGCAGTTCCCTGACCTTTACAAGATGGTAAGAGAAGGTAAGTGGACAATCGACCAGATGACAAACGTTGCTAAGCTCGTTAAGAAGAACGAGGGCACACCTGAATGGACAGACGAAGATACATACGGCTTTGGTACAACTTCACTTTCTAAGTTCTACCAGTACAGTGGTATTCAACAGGTATCTGTAAAGGATGGCAAGTACGTTCTTTCTATTAACGACCAGGGTAAGATTTCTACCCTTATCGATAAGATTTTGGCTATTCGTGCTGCTGACTGGGCGAGAACAAGCTGGGATGGCGACTATGGCGCAATGGAACAGGCATTTAAAGAAGGCAGACTTTTGTTCTACAACGAGGTTGTTCAGAAGACTGACCAATTTGAAGCACAGACAGAAGAGTTTAAGATTGGCGTTCTTCCAACACCAAAGCTTAATGAGGCTCAGGAAAGATATTACACACCATGCTCATACCAGAGCGTAGTTATGTGTATTCCAAAGGCTACTGCTAACAGAGAAATGTCTGAGTACTTCTTTGAAATTCTTTCATACACAGGCCAAAAGTACATTATGGAAGCATACAAGGATAATCTTAGAACAAAGCTCAATGCTGAAACAGCTGTTGAAAGCATGGAGATAATTGAAAATTACATTTTTGCAAACCTTTGCTATGACGTAGGAGTTATGGATGGCTGGAACGGCTTGATTACAAGCGTACAGAGCGAATCATATTCTTCTGGCAAGAACAACTTCACAGCTGCTTATGAGCTTGTTGAAGAGGATGCATTGAAGACCGTTTCTAAGTGGAATACTAACTGGGAATTGTACACAGAAGAGCTTCCTGAATAAGTTTAAAAATGGGTTGATTTTTCAACCCATTTTTTTATTTTATAATTGAAAAAGTGTAGCAAGTATGTTATACTAAATAAAAAGTATTTTTTTGGAGGGTTCTTATGCCTATTATTATTAATAATGAAGACAAAACCTACACTCTTCTCACCAAGAACACAATGTATCAAATGAAGGTTGATGTGTGTGGAGTGTTAGAGCATACATATTATGGCCCGGTAATGGAATATATGGATATGCATTATGGTGTTGAATGTGATATGGGTCCCTGCTTTTCCCCAAATCCCGCTGACGGTCCTGACGGTGTGTGGGCATATTCTTACAACGGTATTAATCAGGAGATGTCTTGTGCAGGAATTGGTGATTTCAGATTAACTGCTATGGGTGTTCGCAATGCTGATGGTTCATTTGGTGCCGAGCCTCGCTTTGTTTCTGCCAAAACAGAAAAGGGTAAATATTCCTTGTCCGGCTTGCCTGCCTTCTATGGAGATAAAGCAGAAACTCTTGTGGTAACTCTTAAGGATAAGGTTCATGATGTTTATTTCCATCTTTACTATGCAGTGTTTGAAGAATATGATTTAATCACAAGG
Source organism: Oscillospiraceae bacterium (assembly GCA_015065005.1). Classification (GTDB taxonomy): domain Bacteria; phylum Bacillota; class Clostridia; order Oscillospirales; family CAG-272; genus RGIG2000. Next base: position 47,471 of record SVRE01000006.1, on the reverse strand, counting down.
AGCATTGTTGTTGAAAATAAAACAGACAAGTCAATCAAGCTTGAAAAGGCTATGACCTTAACCCTTGACCTGCCATTAGGCACCTACGATATGGTATATTTCCACGGCAGACATACGCGTGAAAGAATGCTTGAGCGCACAAGAATTAGGCATTCGCAGGTTTCCGTTGCAAGTATGCGCGGTGCCTCCTCTCATATGGAAAATCCATTTGTGATTGTATGTGATAAAAACGCAAATGAGGAGTATGGCGCTGCTTGGGGTATTGGTCTTGTTTATAGCGGAAATTTCTTGATTTCTGCGGAAAAGAACTTGCAGGAAAAAACACGTGTAATTGCAGGTATTAATCCCGAAAACTTTAATTTTGAGATAGAGCCGAATGGTGAGTTTGCCTGTCCTGAGGTAGCTATGGTATATAGTAATGAGGGCTTTGGCAAAATGTCGAATTCCTTCCATAAGGCAATTCGTAACAACCTTTGCAGGGGTAAATATAAAAACGCACAGCGCCCTGTTCTTATCAACAACTGGGAGGGCACGTATTTCGACTTTAACGCGGACAAGCTTGTTGCTATGGCTCATGAAGCGAAGAAAATGGGTGTTGAGCTGTTTGTTATGGATGACGGCTGGTTTGGAAAGCGTGATAATGACTGTTGCGCTTTAGGCGACTGGGTGCCGAATGAAGAAAAGCTTCAAGGAACACTTAGCCAGCTTGCAAAGAGAATTAATGATGAGGGTATGAAGTTCGGTATTTGGTTTGAGCCGGAGTGCATTTCTGAGGACAGTAACCTATACCGTGCGCATCCCGATTATGCCTTTGCAATGCCAAACAGAGCACCGCAGGTTTCAAGAAACCAGTATGTTTTGGACTTCTCCCGCAAGGAAGTGGTTGACAACATCTATAACCAAATGGTAAAGGTGCTTGATGGCGCCAATATTTCCTATGTAAAATGGGACTTTAACAGACATATAACCGACTTATATAGCGTTGCCCTACCTGCTGAAAAGCAGGGTGAGGTTTACCACCGCTATATGCTTGGTTTGTATGATTTGCTGGAAAGAATAACAAGCAGATATCCCGATATCTTGTTTGAAAGCTGCTCAGGCGGCGGCGGACGCTTTGATATGGGTATGCTTTACTATATGCCACAGGTTTGGACCAGCGATAACAGTGATGCAATAGACAGGCTTAAAATTCAGTACGGTACATCCTTTGCATACCCTGTTTCTACTATGGGTTCTCACGTTTCTGTTTGTCCAAATCACCAAAATGCACGTGTAACTCCTTTACAAACAAGAGGAAATGTGGCTTATTTTGGTACATACGGCTTGGAGCTTGACGTTACCAAAATGACTGATGAGGAAAAGGCGGAAATAAGTCGTCAAATTAAGGAGTTTAAGTCTTATTATGACTTGATTCAGCATGGTGACTATTACCGTTTGATTTCTCCATTCACTCCGGATGAGAGCTTGTATTGCGCTTGGGAAACAGTTAGGCCGGATGGTAGCGAGGCGCTTGTATGCGCAGTGCGTTATGAAACTGATGCAAATACCGCTGCTGAGTACGTAAAGGTAAAGGGACTTTGTAAGGATAAGCTTTACAGAATTAACGGTAGCGAGAAAACATATTTAGGTGCAGCTCTTATGAACATTGGCTTGTTCCTTAAGTATGATTTCTTTTCATACCCCTCAAGGCTGTATCACATTACATTAGCATAAAAATAAAAGAGGGTGACAATAAAGTCACTCTCTTTTGATAACCAAATTTTATTATGGCTGCTTATAAATTTCTTCAAGCTTTTTGTTAAACTCTTCAGCAGTGTTGTAGCCCATTTTCTTAAGCCTTGAGTTCATTGCGGCAATTTCCATAATAACAGCCAGGTTTCTGCCCGGGCGCACAGGAACATTAATTGATGGCACCTTAATTCCAAGAATGTCAACATACTCGGTTTCAATGCCAAGCCTGTCGTAAATTTTACCCTCAATCCAAGGCTCAAAGTTAATAACAAGCTGGATTTTTTCTGTTTCCTTAACAGCGCCTACACCGAAAATGCGGCGAATATCAATAATACCAATACCGCGAAGCTCCATATAGTGTCGTATAATTTCAGGGGCTCTGCCAACAAGTGTTTTTTCCGAAACCTTGCTTATTTCAACAGCATCATCTGCAATTAAACGGTGTCCTCTCTTTATAAGCTCAATGGCTGTTTCGCTCTTTCCTATACCGCTGTCACCTGTAATCAAAATACCCTCACCGTAAACCTCAACCAAAACACCGTGGCGGGTAATTGTAGGTGCAAGGTGGACATTTAACGAAGATATAACAGAAGAAATAAAGCTGTTTGTAGAAACAGAGGTCTTTAAAAGCGGAATTTTGAACTCCTCAGCGAATTCAATCATTTCGGGATAAGGGCCGATGTTTCTGGCAGTAATGATGCAAACAGGCTTTCTTTTCATAAACTCGTGCAGCTTATCTCTTCGCTCCTGCGGTGTACATTTTGCAAGATAAATAGCTTCAACGCGTCCGATAATGTGGATTCTTTCGGGGTCAAAATAATCAAAAAATCCTGCCAGCGGTAATCCGGGGCGGTTAACTTCAGGTCTTGTAATCATTACAGAGTCAAGTCCCGGCGGCTCATATATGATACTTAAATTAAACTCTTTAATCAGCTTTGTCAAAGCAACGGATTTGGTTGATTTACAATTATTATCCATAACATTCTCCTAATTAATCTTCTGTTTTAATTTTATCATAGCGAGAATAAAAAAGCAATAATAAAAGAAAAATAAGGAAAAATAATATGAATTTAAAAAACAGAAAAGCAGAATTAAGCGCATCACCCACGGTGATTACTGACTTAAATGGTAACATTATTCATTTAAACTCTGCTGCAATCACTCATCTTAAGCCGGTTAAAATCGGTGATAATATAACTAAATTTTTAGAGCTTGATTATGTAAGAAAGCTTACTATGCTTGACAATAGAATTGACACCGCTAAGCCGAAGAATTGCAAATTCGGACGTGTTGTGGTGAAATCATTTGGTACAGGTGCTACCAAAACCATAGAGCTTTATTTTTATGATGAAAAGAAAATTCAAAGCAAATCCTTAGCCAATGACAAAAAGCTGTTTGTAAGCTATACAGAGGTAATTAGCAATAATGTTAAGGGAAATATCAAATTGGATGATATGTTAAAGGAAATTGTTGGGTGCATCACGTCAGACTTAAGGTTTGCCTACCGAAAATTTGAAATAGACACATATGGCAATAACCCTGAACTATACGTGAATTTCTCCCACATTTTTGCCATAGCGGCAGGAACAGTAGTTTCATTAAATGAAATAGAATACAAAAATCCAATTAAAATAAGCGTGGAAAAGGTATTTGATGACTATGTGCTTAGCATATCAGTCCCTTCGGCAACCTTTAAGGAGGCAGCCGGCTTGCACGAGGTGTCGGAGCTTTACCCACAAATAGCCATGAGGCTTTTATACATAGCTTTTCTTTGTGAAAATGACGGAATACAATACGATGTTTACGTAAAGCCAAACTGTATCTGCGCCGAATTTGTAATCAGTGAAATGATAAACAACACAGGCAAGTTCAGCCACGCAATGTTTGGTGCAGACCAAAAGGCATTTGCTTCCTACATTTTATCCTTGCTTGCTTATGATGAAGAAACAGAAAATGATTCTGAGCAAGAGCTAAGCTATGAATAAAGCAAGAGAAGAGCAAGCAGAATAATGGCATCAAGATTATCCCCCGCACCGTCAGAAGCCATAAGCACAATCAAAGCTATAAGCAAAAAATCATCCCTGCTTTTGTTGTCTAACAGCTTGCCAAGACCGCTTGACTTAAAAAGACTGAATAAATCAGAGTCATTTCTCTCATTTTGTTGAGCAAAGGCCTCTATTTGTGTCTCTTTGTCAGAAAGCGCATCCTCAGAATAGTCGTTTTCATTTGGTGCTTCCTGCACTTCAGCCACCGCATCCGCATTTAAGCTAAGCTCATTTGTCGGCTCACTTGCTTTTGCGGTTTTGTCAATAATATCTTGAAATGACGGTGAGACAGCGGTTTTAATAGCAGTGGCATTCGGTGGAACCTGCTGCGCTCTGTGGGTTTTCATTTTGGTGTCAGCTATAGCTTGCTTAAATCTGCTACCGCTGTAATTTTTAGGCAAATCAATATCAGTATATTTGGTAAACATAATACCTCACCTTATAAGCTTCATTAAATCGGCAACCTGTGCCATTTTTACAATGCTGTCAACCACATCACATCTGTTCTTGCTTAAATATGGCTTTAATGCCAGGAGCAAGCCTGAATTTTTTGTGATTTTCTCGCCTATTTTCGCAACAGGCACGGGAATTTTACCGTCAAGAAAAGCGGCGCTTTCTTCGGTTTTGCTGGCAGGAGTGTCTGTCTTTTCCTCAAAACCGTTACTTTTTTCGGCAGTGTCACCACCGTTAAGTAAAGGAGAAATGGCAGCTATTACATCGGGTAGCTTATCTGATACATCCTTGTCTGTATTTTTGGAAATCTCTGAAATTTTGGACATAACGTCCTGGTTATCGGTTATTTTTTTGAGTATTTCTTCAAAATCAGCCATTTTCCTTACCTTTTTTGATAAGCTCGGTTACCCTTGCAATATCTTCGTCATTAAGGCTTGAAAGTGTGCTGCGGATTTTTGACATATCCTTTGGCTTTTCCATTTCCTTAATCGCCTTAAAGCCTGATTTTGCTCCCACAAGCTGTATGGTTTTCCAAAGCTGGTCATCATTCATTTTTAAAACCATATCAATCATTTTTTTATCAATTTTCATTTACTCGCACCTCCATAAGATTGTATTATCATAATATGCAGACATAGCCAAAAAGTACCGTAATATCACTTTTCAGGCTGGTTATCGGGGGTGCTTTTTGGCTAGCCGCAGTATACCCAGTCGAACCCGTCTATCGCGCAAAATAGACGGCGCCTTCCAACAGATAAAGCCTTGAAATATTTTTATATGTCTGCGTCTTTCTCTATTGAAATCCCCTCGCCTATTATGTGCGAATAGATTGCTTCGCAAATTTAGAGCGAATAAATAGAGGCTTAGGCAAAACAAAAAAGCGCAGGCGATTAAAAATCGGCAAGATTTTTTCGTTGTAGCATAAGGCTTTATTTATCGCTCCAAATCGGGTTCGATTGGGTATACTGTGGCTACACTATAAGTCGGAATGCTTATCCCTTTGTGACTACATTTAGCTCTTGGGCAAGGAAGAGGCTACGGTTACACAAAGAAACGCATCTGTTTATAATTTAACAGATTTTATGCGGACACGTGTTTATTATCGCCCTTTTTTAAAGGGCGATTTCGTTTTTTCAAGAAGAGCTATTTTGTTTTATCCTTATGTGAAAACACATTTAAGGAGGATTTTCAAATGAAGAAAATCAGTTTAATCATCTTAGCATTAATGCTAACACTCACACTTGCTTTTGTGGTTTCCTGTGATGATGAGTGTGAAACCCCATCAGCGAACACGCAAAGCAGCACAGTAGGCAGCGGTGACAACGGTACTGACACCGAGAGTGAAATCCCGGCGCAGGGCTTGTGGGCAAATGCTATCTACCGTAAGGACACAGCCTTGGGAGAAGGAGAAAAGACCTTCACCTTAGAATTTGCGGCAGAGGGTAAATCCATCACCTTCACAATTAAAACCAATGCCAAAACTGTTGGTGATGCGCTTTTGGAGCTTAACCTTTTACAGGGCACACCCGGCAACCCGGGTATTTACATTAACAAGGTAAACGGCATTGTTGCCGATTGGAATGTTGACAAAACCTACTGGGCATTTTACATAGACGGAAACTATGCTATGAGCGGCGTTGACTCAACTGACATAGTAAACGGAACAACATATAAGCTATCCCGTGAGAAGTAGATTTCAAACAAGCAAGCTAACCATTGCGGAAATGTGCGTTTTTTCTATGCTTGGGTCAATAATGTTTTGCTCTAAGGTTATAATGGAGGCGCTACCCAACATACATTTGCTTGGAATGCTTACAATGACCTTTACCTTAGTTTACAGGAAAAAGGCGCTTATCCCAATTTATGTGTACGTGGTATTAAACGGGCTATATGCGGGCTTTAATATGTGGTGGATACCCTATCTTTATATATGGACAATTTTGTGGGGCATAACCATGCTTTTACCTCAAAAAATGGCACCCCGTGTGGGAGTTTTTGTCTATACAACGGTATGCGCCCTATACGGATTAGCCTTTGGTACGCTTTATGCGCCTGCACAAGCCATAATGTTCGGCTTTGGCTTTAAGCAAACAATAGCATGGATTATAGCAGGCTTTCCCTTTGACCTGGTGCACGCCGCAGGCAACCTGGTTGCAGGCTTGCTTATTATCCCACTAAAGGAGCTTTTAATAAAGCTTTCAAAACAAATAAATATCTTATAACAAAAATGACAGAGAAAAGCCTTCTCTGTCATTTTTTAATATATTCACTCTATTAGCTTTGAAAATACAGTTCTATATTACATTTTTTGTCAAGGGTTCCCCTTTGCATTACTTTTTTGCCAAGCGGGAAACAGCCTCCTTAATGCCCATAAAAAGCGCATCCGCATCTTCCTTTGTGTTTTGCGGGCAAAGGCTTATTCGTATGGAGCTGTCTGCACGGTCATTACTTAAGCCAAAGGCAATAAGCACAGGGCTTGCCTTTGGTGTGGTATTTGATGAGCAGGCTGAGCCGCTTGACACGTAAATACCAAGGGATGACAAAAAGTGCAGCATTGTTTCACTCCTTATGCCATTTGCGGTTACGTTTATAATATGCGGCGCACCTTTTACAGGCTTATTAACCTGTAAGCCATCTATTTTTTCAAGACCGCTTATTATGTAATTCTTTAGCTCCTGCATTTCTGCAATTTCATCGTTAAGCCTTGCATAATGCTCACGCGCGGCTTGACCAAAGGCGCAAATTCCGTACACGTTTTCCGTACCCGAGCGGAAATTATTTTCCTGTCCGCCGCCGTAAACAATTGGCACTATCCTTTTTGTTTTGATTATATTGGGGTCGATATATAAAGCCCCCACGCCCTTAGCACCGTTGATTTTATGAGCGCTTAAAGAGATTAAATCAGCCCCTAAGGTTCTTTTGTTAAACTTCACCTTCATATAGGATTGCACACAGTCACTGTGGCAAACCGCACCCGGGGATTGCTCCCTTACTATATCAAAGGCACTTTTAACATCATACAATGCGCCTGTTTCATTGTTTACGTGCATAAAGCTTGCAAGAATACAGCCCTTTGCATTTTTCCTTATAAAATCAAGGTCCAGCTCACCGTTTTTGGTTGGCACACGTAACACCTCAAAGCCGCTTTTTTCAAGCTGAAGAAGGACGTTTTCAACAGAAGAATGCTCACCCTGTGTGGTTAAAATCCTTTCGTTGCCCTTCCTTTGCTTTGAATAAACAGAGCCTAAGATTGCAATATTATTGGACTCGGTTCCCCCTGAGGTAAAAATCAATTCGCCCTTAACGCCACGGTTTACACCAAGGCTTGTAAGAATTATATTCCTCGCCTCGCTAACCGCCTTTTCAGCCGCCAAGCCCACCTTATGTAAGGAGGATGGGTTGCCAAAGCAACAGTCCATTACCTCTATCATTTTATTTTTAGCGCCTTCGCTTATTTTTGTTGTGGCACTGTTATCAAAATAAATCTCGTTCATATCACTCAAACTTAAAGTTATCAATAATTTTCTTTACAGATTCCTTATGCTTTTCCTCGGTTTTAAAGGTGATTTCCTCCCCTTCCTTCACCGCATCCTGCATATAGGTAAGCTGGATTACATAAATGCTGCCCTGTGTTACGCAGGCAATTACATCATACTTAAAGTAAGAATCGCCTATTTTTCCTGTATATACGTACCTGTAAGCGGGCTTTGAGTCAAGGAGCATTTCCTCACCCTCTGAAAGTATCTTATGGTCCTGCACCGCACCTGTGGTAAACACCTGCGGCTTATATTCCTTTTCCCACCAATCAGCTACTGTTTTGGTGTTATCTGTAATATTCCACTGCATTACAAGGATATTTGTCCTATCCCCCTCTGATGCAAATGCCTGGGTTGTTGCCCTCCCAGCCTCAGAAACTATCCATTCCTCAGGCACGTAGAGCTTATAGTCAACTATGTCTGTATCTGATGCGGGCTTCATCCCGTCAGGCACTATGTCCTCATCACAGGAAAACAGGCAAAAGCACAGTGCAAGAAGAAGCGCTATGGCTACAAATCTTTTCATTTTGTTTCTCCTTATAAATTCTCGGCAAGACAGGCTGTCAGCTTAACTGCCTCTTTAACGTCTGCCATATCAATCATTTCCACACCGGAGTGTATAAATGCTGTTGGGATTGAAATTGCACTAACCTCCGCACCGTGGCCCGCAACCTGCATGCTTGATGCATCTGTACCACCGTAAAGCAATATCTCACTTTGATATTTAACCTTGTTATTTTCCGCTATTTCCTTCATTTTGTTAACTAAGCGGGGAGAGGAAATAACTCCCGAATCCTTAATTTTAATTGTGCAACCGCCGCCGATTTTAACCGCCATAGGCTTACTGCCCGGCTTGTCCCCTGTGCCTGTTACATCAAGGGCAATTCCCACATCAGGAGACACCGTGTATGATACAGGCTTTGAGCCACGGCCACCTACCTCCTCCTGTGTGGAGAAGACAAAATAAAGGTCGTTTTCTGTTTTCTTTACATTCTTAAGCGCCTCTATTAAAATAGCACAGCCAACCCTGTCATCAAAGGGTCTGCCAATATATCTGCTGCCAAGAAGCTTTCTGATTTTAGGCGCACAAACAAAGCAATCTCCGATTTTAACGCTCTTTTCTGCCTGCTTTTTGCTCTTTGCACCAATATCAATATACATATTTTCAAGCTTTGGCGTTTCTTTTGAGTCCTCAGGCACTAAAACGCCGTAAACTCCGCTTTCCGAAACGACCTCACCAAATGCGGCAGAAACAGGATTGATACCGCCAATACCGCTTACCTTGATATAGCCGCTTTCATCAATATATGTGGCAAAGAAGCCGATTTCATCCATATGGGCGCAAAACATTATCTTTTTGCCATTACCCTTTTTTCTTACAATAAGGTTGCCCACAGGATCGGTGATAATTTCATCCGCATAAGGCTCAACCTCTTTTTTAATTACTTCTCTTATCTTATCCTCTCTGCCGGAAACCCCGCAGGTAAACATAAGCTTTTTTAACAAATCTATCATTTTTATTTCCTCTCTCCGTTAGCAATTACTTGTGAAAGCGCCTTGTAAATAGCGTCAAGGTCATCATAATGAACAACATCAGCCGGGGAGTGTATATACCTTGAAGCTGCAGACAGCAAGGCAACACGGCAGCCACCCGCATTTGTTTGAATATGCCTTGAGTCATTTCCGCCTGAAATAACCCTATGCACCTGATATTTAATTTCATTCCTCTCGCAAAGGTCCATTACGTGCCTTGTAAAATCCCTGTCATAGATAGTGCCAAGGTCCGCAAAGGAAACTATTGCACCGTCACCAAGAATACAAACCTTCTTTTGGTCACTAACGCCAAATACATCTGCCACCGCCTTTGACTCGATTACAACCGCATAGTCAGGCTTTATCATTTCAGTTGCGCCAAGAGCGCCTGAAAACCCAACCTCCTCACGGCAGGTAAAGGCAAAATACAAATCGTATTCGCAGCTCAAATCACCGTTTTTAATATCGCTTATCACCTTGCACATTATAGCGCAGCCAAGGCGATCATCAAGGGCCTTACACTTAACAAAGCCCTCTCCGTACTCAACATAATCGGAATCAAAGGTGAAAAACTCACCGACAAAGGTAAGCTTCTCCGCCTCATTTCGGCTGTTTGCCCCAATATCAATAAGCATATTTTCAACCTTAGGTCTTTTATCCTTTTCACCCTCGGACAAAAGGTGTACAGGCTTTGCAATAATGCTGCCCTTATGTCCGCTTTCGAACACAACGCGCTTTGCGGTCAACACAATGGGGTCAATGCCGCCAACGCAGCCAAACCTTAAAAGACCGTTTTCCTCAATATGCGTCACCATAAAGCCAACCTCATCCATATGGGCGCAAACCATTAGCTTAGGCTTGCCCTCTCCCTTGATATGGAGATATATTCCGCCACTTTTGTCTTCAAAAATCTCGCTATCTGTCGGCATATTTGCCATTAAATAGCTCTTTATTATTTCTCTTACCCCGTCCTCACAGCCGCTGGGGCCAAATGCCAGGGAAAGCTCCTTTAACAGCTCTTTCATAAATTCTCCTCATACATAACAGCACTCAATATTTCCTTAAGGCTCTTAATGTCCTCTAAATTAACAGTTTCACATGGGGTGTGCATATTCTTAAGGGGAACGCTTATAACAGCAGTCCTTACCCCGCGTCCGCTGACAAGCATACCCTCATTATTGGTGTAGGTCCTACCCGGCTCGCAAATTATCTGGTGCTTTATTCCCTTTTCGGAAAGAAGCTTAATTATAGCCCTTGTCAGCCTTCTGTCAGTCAACGAGGAAATATCTACGCTTGCCCCACCCTTGCACTTGATGCATTCATAATCGGGTGTACCGTCACCGCTTGCAAAATTAACGTCTGTAATAATAGCAATATCAGGCTCAATGCCAAAGGCGGCCCTGGCACTTCCGTTTTTGCCCGTTTCCTCCTGAGCAGATATTGTAACATAAACATCATATTTAAGCTGACTTACATCAATATCTCTTATTGCCTCGATTATACCGCAAACACAAGCCTTGTCATCAAGACCCGAGGTTGTAACATAGCCGTCATTCATTTCGGTAAATACGTATCTGTATCCAACAGGGTCACCGATGCTGACAATTTTTTCAAGCTCCTCCTTGGAGTAGCCCGTGTCAATATAAAGCTCCTCAAGCTTAGGCACAGAGTCTGCCCCTGCGCGTCTTAAATGTGGCGGAGTTGATGTAACAAGACCGTAAATTTCCTGTTTTCCGTAAACGGTCACCTCAGTAGCGGGAAGAACACGTGTGTCCAAGCCGCCAATATTTACAACACTTAAAAATCCACCCTTTTTAATGTCCGTTACCATCATGCCAACAGTGTCAAAGTGCCCGTCAATTAAAAGCTTGGGCGCATTTTGCAGCTTTGACTTTTTAACCAAAACGAAATTGCCCATAGGGTCACACTTAATCTCATCAAAAATATCGCCGCAAAGCGCTCTGATTTTCCCCTCTGCACGATACTCATAGCCGGAAACTGTCATTTCACGGCAAAGCTCCATCAAGGTATTTTTAATTCTCTCCATTTTTCAAACCTCTAACAAGCTCCTTAAAGCAGTTAGCCTTTTCCTTATAATTTTTAAACATATCAAAGCTGGCAGAAGCCGGGGAAAGAATTACAAAATCCCCGTGTGCGGCTGATTTATAAGCCGCCAAAACCGCCTCGCCAAGCGTATTTACTTTTATTGCTTGCCTTTTGACACAGGCAGAAATTTTGTCCTTATTTTCACCGCAAAGCACAACTGACTTTACTTGGCTTAAAACGCCCTCAAGACATCCGTAGCTTAAATTTTTGTCATACCCGCCAAGAATGCAGCAAACCCGATTTAAAGGGAAGGCACCCAAGGTTTTCACAGTTCTTGAAGGGGTTGAATCAATAGCGGAATTAACAAAGGTTACACCGTTTACGGTATCAATTATCTGCATACGGTTATCCACGCCGCAAAACTCACCGGCGACACGCCACACAGGTGCTTTACCTGTAATCTTATAGACGCAACCAACGGCGCAAAGCACATTTTGCACATTGAAATCACCGCGCAGACAAATGCGGGAAACAGGAAAAAGATGCACGTCATTATAGCACACCTGCCCGTTTACAACATGTACAAAATCAAAGCCGCTATTTAATTTGTCAGTACAGTCCCGCAAAGAAAAATAAACCTTATTCTTACACTCAAAGTTGCGCACGACAGGGTCATCATAATTCAGAACCGCACATTTTGCGTTTTTGACTATATTTTTCTTTGCGCTTATGTATTCAGAAATATCCTTATGCCAATCAAGATGGTTTTCGGTAATATTTGTAACTGCCGCAACATCCAGAAACGGCGCACAGTCGAAAAGCTGAAAGCTTGAAAGCTCCGCCACAACATAATCGCCCTTACCTATCTTATCGGCGATGCCGATGAGGGCAGAGCCAACATTTCCGCAAAGGAAAGCGTTTTTGCCACCGCGCATAAGCATACGGTAAATAAGGGTTGAGGTTGTGGTTTTCCCGTCCGACCCTGTTACGCCGATTTTGAAAGAAGGTGCCTTTTCAAGGGCATAACCGATTTCGGTATAAATTTCACACTCCCCATTTATCAAATTCGGGCGCACACCCGGGGAGCGAAAAACAGTTTTTTCGGTAACATTTAAATATTCGTTTCCAAAAATCCCCTTGACCCCTTCAGGAAGCTCACATTCCTGTGGGCACCGCACGGTTAAGGAAATGCCCTTCTTCAAAAAATAATTACAAAGGGCGCGGTTGGAAATACCGTAGCCAATTAAAGAAATATCCCCGCTTTTTATGTCAAGCATATTTATACCTACCTTATATTATAAAATATTATTGACGCTTTTTCAATACCTTTATAAAAAACTTAATAATAATGCTACAACAGTAAAAGCCTTACATTGCACTTTTAATTAGTGCATCTATTATCTCACCATATTCAAGCCCGTCATACATAAAAAGCCTTGGGAACATGCTGATTTTTGTAAAGCCCGGCAAGGTGTTTACCTCATTAAATACAATTTTACCGTTTGCTTTTACAAAAAAGTCAAAACGGGAAAGACTTCGACAGCCAAGTGCCAAAAACAGCTTTTTCGCACACTCCCTCAAGAATTTTTCCGTTTTTTCATTAATCGGAGCGGGTATTATACACTCTGAGCTTTTGCTTTTGTACTTTTCGACATAGCCATAAAATGCCCCCGTGTGCTTTATCATACCTACAGAAGAAACCAAAATTTCTCCGCCTCTTTCCAAAACCGCAACCTCTACCTCATCCCCATCTATTGCTTCTTCTATCAACACCCTGTCACAATGCCCAAGTGCGACAGCCAATGCATTATCAAGCTCTGCTTCCTCATCGACACGGCTCACCCCAATGCTTGATCCGCACATGCACGGCTTTACAAACACAGGAAAGCTCAAATTATTCACACGTGGTTGAGCATTTTTGTCTAAAAGCACGTCTTTTGCAACAGGAATACCGCACTGCCTTGCCACGTTTTTTGTCAGCGCCTTATCCATACAAATATGGCTTGCAAACGAAGGCGTACCAACATATTTTACGTCAGCTATTTCTAAAATTCCCTGTAAACGCCCGTCCTCCATATATTCTCCGTGCGTAACGGGGAAAAACACATCAACATTTATAGCATATATATGCTTTTCCATGGCTATTAGGTGTCCGTTTGATAACTCCAAGGTTACGGGTATTAATTCCCCCTTTTCCCATTTACCGTTTAATATGTCCCTGTTTTCCCCCTCAAATATGTACCATTCTCCGTTTTTGGTAATACCAAGCCTTATTACATCATATTTTTCATAGTCAATATGGCTTAAAACCTCGTAGGCTGAGTTAAGTGATACCTCATATTCCTTTGTTTTTCCGCCAAAAATCACACACAGGGTCAGCTTTTTCATAAATTCACCTCATAGCAAAAGAAATATTAACCTTTATTAGCATATGCATTTTTCCCCACCTTGCTATTCGCTTGTTTTATGATGCATTGTTGCAAATTCGGCGTGTTATGCTACACCGCCTCAAGGTTGTGTGTCACAAAAAACAAAAAGCCTTCTCCGTCAGAGAAGGCTACTATTTGTATAGTTTACGTCTATTCTCCCTTCAGCTCAAGGAAAATAGGTGTATGATTAACGCTTTGCAGAAATTTATCAAACACGTCTGTTCTTTTCAGGCGCAGGCTTGATGTATTCTTACAGGGGTGACAGCCAAAATCCTCATGCTCCAAAAGCTCACTGTCTATTACAAGCTGTACCCTGTTTTCCCTGTCATTCATCAATGCCATTATTGAAACCGAGCCCGGAGTAACGTCAAGCAGACTTAACATGTCCTCAGGTGTGCCAAAGGACAGGCGGGATGAGTTCAAAAGATGCGAAACCTCACTTGTCCTGAACCTTTTATGAGCAGGCATAACGAGCATATAATAAGCGGTTTTTTGACGGTTACACAGAAAAATGTTCTTGCAAATTACATTGTCAAGCACCCGTTCCACCGCCTCACACTCATCATCCCCGAAAACACTGTCGTGGTCAACACGGTAGTACTCTATTCCTAAATTATCAAGGTAGTCATAAACCCTTACCTCTCTGTCCTCTCGTCCTTGGCAGGAGGATGGCCTGCCTTTATATAAAACCATTTTATACATTATCTCGCCTCACTCTGAAAGGCAACAGCCTTTCCTAAAATTTGTATTTGATTAAGCTCCTGTCCCACAAAAACAAGGGGCTTATACTTTGGATTTTCAGGTGCTAAAACAAGCTTTCCCTCCTCAGGATAGAGGTAAACCCTTTTAAGCGTTGCACTGTCCTCAACCAAAACCGCCGCTATCTCACCGTTTTCCACACGGGGCTGCTTTTTTATAAAAACCAAATCCCCGTCATATATGCGCGCGCCAACCATACTGTCCCCCTTGGCAAAAAGGCAAAAATCCGCACTTGCGCCATAGCAGGGGCTTACGTACCCGTCTATATTTTCCTCAGCAAATATGGGAGAGCCGCAGGCAATCTCACCAAGAATCGGCAAGCGGTTTTCACTTGAAAAATCCCCCATTATTTCCTTAATATCAACCTCTAAATAGTCAGCAATCAAGCGAAGCTTGTCAAGCTTTGGAGTGTAATCTCCGTTTTTCCAGCTTGTTAAGGTTGCGCCGGAAATGCCCGTACCCTTGGATACCTTATAGGGTGTTATGCCCTTATATTTTAAAATTCTCATAAAATTATCGTACATGCCCATATTTCGGTACACCTCACTTAAATTAGCTATTGACAAACAGCATTACTTGGTTTAAAATAGAATTACTTAAGAAATCTTAATTAATTCTCCCCGTTGAATTTTATATTTCTTAACTATTATTATACACACATTATAAAGAAAAGTCAATAAGGAGGATGTGGAATTTTAGTGTGCAGTATATGTAATCAGTTCACCTGTCCCACCCTTTGCCCAAATCACAGAGAAAAAGGTATTTACACCTGCGCTGAGTGTGGAGACGGGATTTCAAACGGAGAATGCTATTACCGAATAGGCTCTTCCTTCTTCCACAAGGAGTGCCTGCTTGATAGCTACGACAAGGAGGAGCTGCTTTTGCTTTTTGGAGCTAAGCCCCGTATAGCCGAAAAATGCACCTTAGCGCTTTTAGTTTTAGGAGATATGAATGGAAAATAAGATTAATATAGTAAAAAAGGAATTAAGGGCGCTTAAAAAAAGCTCCCACGCGGTTCAAAGGATTATCGAAATACAGGGCGTTCATTTCAAGAGAATACGTGCCCTTGAACGCCTTTCATGTGATGGAAAAGCGAAGGAGCTTATAGCAAAGGAGCACGAAATTATTAATGCCTTAAGGCTTAGCGAGCATATTGAACAAAGTGAAAATTTAGAGAAAAAATATATGGATGCTTTAAACAGCCTTTGTGCCCTTGACAAGGCAATGATGCTTGATTGCTACATAAACGGTATGCCATACTGGAAAATAGGCATGACCTACGGCTTTGCCGAGGAGGGGGCAAGAAAGCATATTGAGGCTATAATTAAAAAAATAGCAAATATAATATAGTCAAAAGGAGTTGTCGCATTTGCGGCAACTCCTTTTTGCTGTTTCTTATTTTTTCTTTGCAGGGTATTCATAGGAGAACAAATAGTTTCCTGTTGTTAGCTTACCAAATATATATTTGTTGCAAGCGCTTTCGTTGAATATCCAAATCTTACCGTCAAGGTAAACAATCTCCTCAGCCATTGGCGGTGCTTCTATGGTGTCAACAAGGGTTTCGCTGTCCACTGAATAAAGCGGAATATCAAGGTCAAAGGCTGTCTTTGAAAAATCGCTGTTAGTCCTGCTCTTCACCTTTTCAAGGTCGTGAATATAAAGGTTGGATGTGGAAAGACCCCAGGATGTGGAAAGCACAAGCTTGCCACCGTCAGTTACGCACACACCCTGCACGAATGATGGAATAGAGTATGCCGCAACAGGTGTTGGGTCAACATAATACTTAGCCGTTGCCACATCTGTAAGGTTAAAGGCAAGCATAACGCCCTTATTTATTTCACCTGAGCTTGTCTTATAATGGTGCTTTTGTGGGGTATCATAATCCCCGTCTCTGTGGAAGGAGCCTGTAATAAGCTCTCCGTCATAGATGTAGCAAAATGCAGGATCAACCCCATATGTATTAATTGTCCCCTTTAAGTACGCATGCTTGATGCTTGGGTCCATTACTTCATTAAGGTCGAAAACATCAATTCCGTCAGAGCCTGTAATATAAAGGCAATCCCTGTAATAAGCAATACCGCCGGTGTGGCCTGTATAGTTGTCTGCATTTATATCCTTAAGCTCAGTGTAATAATACTCATCTCCGTCCTTATCAATTACATAAACACGGGAGCATTTTTCATTTGTCATATATCCGCAGGCAAGGAAAACCTTTTCCTGCTCCATATATTCAAAGCCCTGTGGCACAAATCCTTCAGCAAGACCGGGAATATAAAATTCCTTTTCTGCCACGTCATAAAACGAATCATACCTTATCCTGTCATAAGCCTTAAAGCCAAGCACAACAAGCATTGCAAGTATTACAATGGCAATAAGAACAATGCCGGAAATTTTTAATACCTTTTTCATTATAACCATCTCCTTAGAATATTTTCGGCTACATCTATTCTACCACAAAAGAGCGCATTTGTAAATACTATCTTTTTTCCACATTGTTAAATATGTATTGACAAAATGCTTAAAAGAATGTATAATTATCTTGTGATTTATGACATAAGGAGGTCAAAATGAAAAAATTTTTTGGCGAATTCAAAAAATTTATAACTCGCGGTAATGTTTTAGACATGGCTGTCGGTGTTATCGTTGGCGGTGCGTTTACCGCTATTGTAAATGGCGTTAGTAACTTTGTATTAAAGCCACTTATTAACTGGGTGCTCTCATTGATTCTTGGTAAGGATGCTTTAAGCGAAATGTTCACCTTCTTAACAAGAGTTGAAACGACAGATGCTGTAACAGGTGAAAGTGTTGTTGACCTTGCTAACTCAATTTACATTGACTGGGGCTCACTTATCAATGCAATTATCAACTTTATTATCACCGCACTTGTTCTGTTCCTCATTGTTAAATTTATTAACAAGGTTAAGGAAGAGTCTGCTGATACCCTTTCTAAGGAAGACAAGGCAGAGCTTAAGGCGCGTGGTATTAAGAGAAGCAACACAGAGGCTGTACAGGCTTACTTGGTTGAAAAGGCTGAGGCGAAGGCAAAGGCCGAGGCTGAAGCTGCTGAGGCTGCAAGACTTGAAAGACTTGCTAACCCAACAACCGAAGATTTGCTTAAAGAAATCCTTGCTGAAATGAAGAAATCATAAAACCAAAATGGCTACCTGTTCGGTAGCCATTTTCTTATTTTTGATGACCCTGTGCGCAAAGAATTATCACGCTTTTGCGCGGTGATTTTTTACAATACTTTTTTGATTGCCTCAAGCAAATCCCCGTACTCCTCGTATGCAGGAAGCTCAGGATAATCAGCCTTGATTTTATCTGTGCTTTTAAAGAGGAAGCCTGCCTTGCTGTTTAAAATCATACCAAGGTCATTATAGCTGTCTCCTGCGGCAATTGTTTCAAAGCCGGCTGTTTGAAGTGCCTTAACTGTTGTAAGCTTGGACTTTTCACATCTCATTCTGAAGCCTGTAATCTCACCGTTTTCTGCCACCTCCAAGGTGTTGCAGAAAATTGTGGGCATACCAAGCTTTTTCATTAAAGGTGCTGCAAACTGTGTAAAGGTATCACTTACAATAATAACCTGTGTCAAGGACCTTAGCTCATCCAAAAACTCCTTAGCGCCCGGGATTGGGTCAATTTTTGCAATGGTTTCCTGAATTTCCTTCAATCCAAGACCGTGCTCCTTCAAAATACCAATGCGCCATTTCATAAGCTTATCATAATCGGGCTCATCACGTGTGGTGCGCTTAAGCTCGGGGATACCGCTTGCCTCAGCAAAGGCAATCCAAATCTCAGGCACCAAAACACCCTCTAAATCAAGACAAACAACATTTAAGTTACTCATATTAAACCTCCGAAAAATAACATATAAAGATTATATATCATAACAAAGGCTTTGTCAATACTTTAGCTTGCTAAAGTGAAAATTTTCCAAGGAGTATGTACTGTTAATTCTGACTAATCAAGGCTTTGCTCATAGAGCCAGGTCCAGATTTCTGACTTACCGCTTGCGTAATCCCAAATGTTATGGCCGTAGTTATACATCTCCTCGTAGAAGATTTTTTCACCGCCAAGGTTTTTAATTGCCTCTACCATATCCCTTGTGCCGCTGATAGGAACGGAAAAGTCTGCTGTGCCGTGGATGGTATAAATAGGTTTGTTCAAAAGCTTTTCTGCCTGGTTTACATCGGCACCGCCGCAAAGAGGCACTGCCGCCGCAAAGAGGTCAGGGTGGCGCATTATTAAATCCCAAGCGCCAAAGCCGCCCATTGATAAGCCTGTTACATAATAACGGCTTGTGTCTGTCGGGAAATCAGCCTCAACCATATCAATAATTTCCAAAACTGCCTTTAGCTCATTTGACTCCGTCACGTCATCAATGCTATATCCACCATTTTCCCAAGGGGTGTCAACCCATTGCTGCCCATTTGGACACTGGGGACAAACAACAACGCTTTCCCAAAGTGGGCTGTTGTCATGTGAGAACAGATTCAAGATCATATGGTGCATATTGCCCGTGTTGTTATTTCCTCTTTCACCTGCACCGTGAAGAACAGTTAAGAAGGGGTATTCCTTGCTATTGTCATAATCGTACGGTACGTAAATTCTGTATGCAAGCTCTGTTCCGTCACTTGCAACAAAGGTACGTGGCTCAAAGAACTTAAGCAAAATTTCATGTGTGAGCTTGCCACCGTTTTTCTCAATGGTATAATCAACAAATGACGTTTCAGAATACATAGACTCATTGTAAATCAAGTCGCCGTCCGGCTGGGCGCTCCAGTTACCGTCCTTGATGCCAACAAGCACATCAGACACTAATACCGCATAAAGATATTCGTACAAGCGGCTGTTTGTAGCATAAAGCACATAGTCATCACCTGAAATGCATGCACCGAAGTCATTATTTTCGCGCAGCCTCTGCTTTACCCATTTAGCCTCGGGTACGTCACCTATATAAATACAATGCTCATTATTGGTGCCTTCGCTGTTTTCAGCTATTCCAAGCTCAATATTATAGGTGCTTTTTACATAGCTTACAAGCTTTTGTGCAAATTCGCTGACACGCACATCCCCATCATCATAAACCACTACATAGTCACTTTGACCGTTTACCGCAATGTCGATAGGAACATTTGTGGGCTCGGGCTCTTTAATTTCAATACCCTCCTCCTTCATAAGCAACTTTATATTTTCTTCAAGCTGATCAACTGAGATATACGAAAGATGAGAAATAAATATTTCATTTTTTGTGGTTATAAAGTATGACCTTGGGATGGATTTTACGCTATACTCGTAGTACCCCTCATTATAAGCATCAAGGTACGCAGGGAATGTATAACGGTATTGTGTAAGAAATGATTTTGCATCTGACATAGTATCATCCACACTTACCATAACAAAGTTCACATCATTTCCGTACTGATTATAAAGCTTCTCAAAGGAAGGCATTTCTGCCTTGCAGGGTGGGCACCAGCTTGCCCAGAAGTTTAAAACAACAGGTTTGTCCAAAAGGTGACTTAGCTGGACATCATTGCCATTCATATCCTTCATTTTAAAGTCATATGCTGTAGGATATTTTGGCTCTTCCACGGGTGGTTTGTCATCTGTTGGTTTGTCATCTGTTGGGTTGTCATCTGTTGGTTTGTCATCCGTTGGTTTGTCATCTGTTGGATTGTCGTCTGTTGGGTTGTCATCTGTTGGATTGTCGTCTGTTGGGTCGTCATCCGTTGGGTTGTCATCTGTTGGGTTGTCATCCGTTGGGTTGTCATCTGTTGGATTGTCAACCACGGGGTCCTTATTTATGCTCGATCCTGTGTCTGAATTTTCCCCATTTTCTTTGCTTGACTCTGTATCTGAGGAGCTAGTATCCTCCTTGCTTGTATCAGTATCATTATTTCCGCTACTCGTATCGGTTTCTGTATTTTTGCTTGATCCTGTGTCTGAGCTTACACTCGAAATGCCGCTTTGCACGTTATCATTATCACAGGCAGAAAAAGCCATAGAAAATGACAAAATAAGAGCTAAAATAATTAAAAATCTTTTCATATTAAGCTTCCTTTATAAGCTGTTCAAAGCGTCTTGCGCTCCTTGCAAGGTCGCGCACACCCTCAAACACGCCATCCTTATCAAATTTTGATAAATACCTGTCAGCCTCTAAGGTCAGATAGCCTTGGTAGTCAATTTCCTTTAATGCCTTGGCAATTGGTTGCCAATCTATATTCATTGAAAACGGTATCTGATGTGAATCACCATGCTTATCATTATCGTGAATATGGAGCGCCTTTAACCTATGGTTAAGCTCTCTTATCATTATGGGGGCAGAGGTGTCAAGCCCTGCCATTTCTGCATGGCCTATATCAAGGCACGCAACCAAATAGCTATCATTTACAATATCAATGTGCTTGCAAAAATCCGTGTGGTGGGAGCAAGCCGCAGAACAGGCTGTTGGCGCCCCTTCTTTCCAATTCCACATATTTTCAGTTGCTATTTTTACTCCGTGCTCCTTGGCAAAGGGTAATAGTTCATTATAAAACTCCGCATTTTTCTCGGCGCTGGCATTATTATCCGGGTGAATTATGCAAATTTCTCCCCCTGCCTCAGCTGTACACTCAATAGCGCGCTTTAAGTACGTCTCTCTGATTTCGGGCACATTAGTCGGGAACGGTGCGTGGGACTGGTTGCATATAATTCCGTTATCAAGCCCAATTTGCTTTAAGCGCCTTGCAAATTTCAAGTAGTCAGCTTGCTTCAATGGGTGGTTGCTTTCAATAACCTTCCAATTGCTCCAATCAATACGGCACATATCGAACATAGAAAAGTCCCAAGCGTCAAAGCCTGCCTTTGCAATCAGCTCAACCGCCCTTTCCTCACCTACGTGCTGTGCACAGGAATATATTTCAGTAGATATTTTCATAAATTCACCTCGTAAAAGCTTTTTTCTTTATTTTAACATATATTACTTTATAATTCAACATTGACTTTTTAAAATAAAACGTGTAAAATATATAAAAAAGACCCAAGGAGCAATCATGAAAATCACAGGCGCAATTTTTGATATGGATGGCACACTCTTAAACTCAATGGACTATTGGGCTTTAGTTGCCGAAGAATATTTGAACGAGCAGGGCATCACCCCCACCGATAACACCAATAAACGCTTTTTAGAGGACGGGATGAAGGCTTGGTATGAGGATTGTCAGAACAGGTATGGCTTGAGCGCATCCTATGATGATGCGAAGACAGGCATTTATGCACTTATGGCAAAAAGGTATGAAAATGACGTTCGCTTAAAGGACGGCGCCCTGGACCTTTTGGAAAAGTTATATCAAAATGGTGTTAAGATGTGCTTGGCTACCGCAACAGACAGGTGCGAGGTAGAAAAAATACTTAAAAAGCTTAATATTGAAAAATATTTTTCACGCATTTTCACATCAGGTGAAGTTGGCGTTGGCAAAAGAGAGCCGTTAATTTATGAGATTGCCCTTGATTATCTTGGTACAGATAAGGAAACAACCTACGTTTTCGAGGATGCGATTTATGCTATGAAAACCGCTTTCACAAACGGGTTTAAGGTTGTTGGAGTATATGACAAAAACGTGTTTGCTACACAGGACCAGGTAAAGGCGCTTTGCCACATATACTTAGATAAAAACAGTAAATACAGGTTGGATATACAATGAAAAAATTTCTTTTATTGATTTTGGCTCTTTCCCTTCTTTTGCTCAGCTGCAGCCAAGAAGATAACGAGCCGTTTATCCCTGACCAGGAAAGCGATACCCCTTCCGCTTACGATTTCAAAATGCAGGATGTGAACAAAAGCACTGTCCGTTTAAGCAATTTAATGGACAAGCCTGTTGTTTTAAACTTCTGGGCAAGCTGGTGCCCGCCCTGTAAATCAGAAATGCCTTCCTTTGAGGGTGCGTACATTAAATACGGCGAGGATGTTAATTTTGTTATGCTGAGTGTTGACTCATCTTTTTCAGATGCAACCAAGCTTGTAAGCGAAAACGAATACACCTTTCCCATTTACCACGATTCATATAATGAAGGCAGCTATTACTATAACGTAACCTCTATTCCAAGGACATATTTTATTACCACAGACGGTGCAATAGTTTTGTCCTATACCAAGGCGATCTCAAAGCTGGATTTAGAGGAGGGAATTGAAAATTTGAAGGCAGCCCAAGCTGAGCTTGATGAAAAGAAAGCGCAGGAGGAAGAGGAAAATCAGCAGGAATCCACCTCTCAAAGTGAAAACACAAAAAATCGAGATTGATGATAACAAAATCCAAATTACTGTAATTTAAAAGGCTATTGCGTTTGCTCGCAATAGCCTTTTTGTTTTAGTTATTCTTGTTGTATGGCTTTCTTCTCTTGTTTTCACAGGTGATAACGATTTTTCTGTTATCGTCATAACCAACGGAGTGTGTGGAAACACCCTCAATACCCTGAATTTCAGAGTGAATAATCATTCTTTCATATGGGTTCATTGGCTCTAAGAGAACGTTCCTTTGATACTTGAGCGCCTTTTCAGCCATTCTTCTCGCCAAAGCTCTTAATGACTGCTCTCTCTTTTCTCTGTAGTTTTCAATGTCGAGAACAACCTTAACGTATTCCTTGTGCTCGCCCTCGCTCTTTCTTGCAAGGCAAAGGTTTGCAAGATACTGAAGTGCATCAAGCATATCACCCCTGTGTCCAATCAAGGAAGGAGCATCCTCACCCTCAATTGTAATAAGTCTTGAAACAAAGCCGTTTTCATTAAGGGTCATATCTCCCTTAACCTCACAGTTAATTCCAATATCCTTGATAAAGGTCTTTAAGAAGTTGATTGCAAGTGTCTTTTCTTCAACGGTTACGTTGATATTTTCATCCTTCAAAGTCTCTTTTTCCTCAGCCTTGTTTTCATTAACCTCAACCTTTGGCTGCGGTTGTGGCTTTGGCTGCGGCTTTGGTTGACCGGCCTGCTGTGGCTTTGGCTGATTATTCTGCTGTGGCTTTGGCTGATTATTCTGCTGCGGCTTTGGCTGATTATTCTGCTGCGGCTTTGGCTGGCTGCTTTGCTGAGCCTTTGGCTTTTCCTGCTTTGGCTTTTCTTGCCTTGGCTGGTCATTGCCCTTTGACTGTGCCTTAGGTGCATTTTCTGCTTTTGGTGCACCCTGTGTCTGGTTTTTAGGCTTTTTTTCCTCTCTTCCGTCATCAACTGTTACCTTAATAACAGCATCAACTCTGCCGAAAACACCGAGGAAGCCCTTCTTCCCCTCTTCAATAATCTCGTATGAGATTTCACCAAGGGAGGAGTAAAGCTCTATTGCCTTAGTATATGCCTCGCTAACTGTTTTAGCGGTTACTCTAAATTCGGTTTTCATTTTAAAATTCCTTTGTGTAAATTATTCGTCATCATCAATGTGGTGCAAGGAACGAATTGGCTTATCCCCTGCCACATAGTTTGCAGGTGCCTGTGACACCTTTTTGCCCTTCATTTCCTTTTCGGCATTCCTGTAGTCCTCTTCTGTAAACTTAGGATATGGCATTGCCTTGTAAAGAATGAACTGCTGAAGCATTGAAAGCAATGTTCTGAATATCCAGTAAATACCGATTGCAGAAGCAAAGCTGAATGTAATGAACATTGTCATAAGCGGCATTACAAGCATCATTATCTTCATAGAGTTCATCTGGTTGTTTGCCTGCTCTTGAATTGTGCTTTGATACTGTAGCTTCTTCGACAAGAACTGGGACAAATACATAAGACCCAAGTTCAAAATCGGAATAAATATGAGCCACCAATAGCCTGTGCCAAATGAGTCAAATGGGGTAACACCCAGGTCCTGACCAAACAGTGATACATCAGGGATAAAGTCAAGCTCATTTACAGCGGCTTGCATTTCATCGGAAAGAAGCCCCCTATTAGCCTCGTTATTAAGCCAGCTTGCAACCTGAACCTGTGCCGAGCCGGACTTAGCGCCGATTTCGCTTGCTCCATTGCTACTGAGAATCACGTTGATCTCGCCCAATATCTTTTCATAAGACTCCTTACTCAAGCCAACAATGAACTCAAGAGGTCTTATAGCAACCTGATAAATTGGGAAAATAAGAATAAGCTGGAAAAGCATTGGCAAGCAGCCTGCAAGTGGGCTATATCCCGCCTCCTGCTGGAGCTGCATAATCTCATTTTGGAGCTTTTGCATTGTAGCCCTGTCATTTCTGCCCGCATATTTCCTTCTTATTGCCATTTCCTTTGGTCTTAAATACGCTTGCTTAACCATATTCTTTTGTTGCTTAATACCGAACGGGCAAAGCAAGATCTGCATTGCAAGTGCAAATAATAATAGCGCGATAACGTAATTATTGCCAACGAGCCATGAACAGCCGTACATTACGTATCCAAGTAATTTAGCTAAAAAATCAATCATTTATTTGCTCCTCTGTTTGCTCTTCTTTTTCTTCATAACTCTGCCTTTTGAAGGTAAACCTTTCAGGGACAGGGTCATAACCACCACGGCAAAAGGGATTACACCGCAATATCCTGTAAGCAGATAGCAGTGTACCGCGAATAGCACCGAATTTTTTAATTGCCTCTATGGCATACTGTGAGCAGGTAGGGGTAAACCTACAAGCCTTTGGTAAAAACGGTGAAATTGCCGCATGGTAAAATTTTATAAAAACTATTAGTATTGTTTTCATAACTTGATGAGTTTAAGCATTTTAAATGCTTTTTCTATATCAATAGCTACATTTGTTGATTTTGCGCCCGCGCATATTGGACGTGCGACTAAAACAACCAAATATCCCTTATCAATACAGTATTTCTTTTCAACTTGTCTTAAGCCCTCACGCAAAATGCGCTTAACCCTGTTGCGTACAACAGCGTGCCCTATTTTCTTAGACACGGTAAGCCCTATCCTGTTAACCATAATTTTGTCCGGGTGAGCATTTTGCAGCTTTTTAGCCTTATAATCCTTAAGCACATAAACAATTACGTGCTTACCCACAAATTTGTTCCCCTTTGCGTAAGCCTTCGAGTATAAATGGTTTTCGCCAATTGCGATATGCTTCATAACCGCTTCCTTTCCATTGCAGGCTAACCCCTGCACTTTTTCACATCACGATTACTGTGGCTTTGTCACCTGCATTGTGACGCCCCGCCATAAGGGCCTTGCTTAATGAAAAATCGGAGCCAACGCATTCTGGTCAGCTCCGAGTCTAAAGAATTAGCGACTAATCAAAAATTAGTATGTGAGTCTTGCTCTGCCTTTAGCGCGTCTTCTCTTCAAAACTTTTCTTCCGTCAGCAGTTCTCATTCTCTTTCTGAAGCCGTGCTCCTTCTTTCTCTGACGCTTCTTTGGTTGGTAAGTTCTTAACATAATAGCACCTCCTTGATTCAAATTGGAAGCCGTATAAAATACGCAATCTGAAAGTTGATTTATATCTCGATTTTAAGACGTATAATATTATACACGCAACATACAGGATTTGTCAAGTCTTTTTTTATACAAACGCCTATTTTTTTCTTCTTTGAATAGGCTTTTTATCATTTTTGCCCACCCTGTGTGCGTTATTTTGGCTTTTTGTTCCTGCTTTTTGTGAAAAATTTTTCTTGGAATTTTCCTGTTTTTTGCTGTTTTTGGTCTTTTGCGGCGAATTTTTGGTGTTAGCCTTTGCTCCCCGCGCGGCCTTTGACACCCTTCCCCTTTGCTCGTTTTTTACATTATTATTATAATATTCAGAGCCTACACGCATATCGGGCTTTACAAGGCAACGCCCCTCAAAGCCTATTAAATCCTCTCGCCCTGCCTTTACAAGCGCCTCTCTTACAAGGTTTCTGTTTTCGGGCCTTCTGTATTGCAAAAGCGCCCTTTGCATCAGCTTTTCCCTGTAATCATCAGGTGCATAAACCTTTTTCATATCAAGGGGATTTATGCCTGTGTAGTACATAACTGTTGAAGCTGTACCCGGGGTCGGGTAAAAGTCCTGCACCTGCTCGGGATTCAAGCCCAAGTCCTTTAAATAAAGGGCAAGCTCTACCGCATCCTTCAGCTCACTGCCCGGATGGGATGACATAAGGTAAGGCACCAAATATTGCTCGAGCCCACATTCTTCACAAAGCCTGAAGTACTTTTCACGGAATTTATCGTAAACGGAAACATCCGGCTTGCCCATATATTTTAGCACGTTTGATGAGCAATGCTCCGGCGCCACTTTAAGCTGACCGCTTACGTGCTCCTTTACCAGCTTCCTGAAGAATTTATCGGACTTATCGTATATCATATAGTCAAAGCGGATGCCCGAGCGGATAAACACCTTTTTAATTCCCGGGATTGCCTGTATTCTGTTCAAAAGCTCTATGTATTCGCTATGGTCCACCTCTAAGTTGGGGCAAGGCTTAGGCACTAAGCACTTTCTTTCAGAGCAAACACCCTTTTCAAGCTGTTTTTTACAAGCGGGATACCTGAAGTTTGCCGTAGGACCGCCAACATCGTGGATGTAGCCCTTGAAGTCCGGCAGCGAGGCTATAAGCTCTGCTTCCTTAACAACGCTTTCAATGCTGCGTGAGCGTACTTGCCTACCCTGATGAAATGCAAGGGCGCAGAAATTGCAGCCGCCAAAGCAACCGCGATTATGTGTTATTGAAAACCTTACCTCGCTGATTGCGGGCACCCCACCCTCTTTTTCATACACAGGGTGGTACGTTCTTACATATGGAAGGCTATAAACCTTATCAAGCTCCTCCCTTTCAAGGGGGTAAGCCGGTGGGTTTTGAACCAGCTTTTTATTGTCATAATACTCAACAATAGCCCGTCCGTTTATAGCATCCTGGTTTTTATACTGTATGCCAAAGGCACGTGCATATTCCTGCTTGCTTTCCTTGATTTCATTGAAATCAAGCTCACAGGCAACAGGGAATGAAACCTCATCCTCTCGCTTTGCAAGATAACAAGTGCCCCTCTCCCCACGGATTTTCTTTACAGGCACGCCCCTGTCAAGGAGCTTTGCGATTTTTAAAATAATATTT
Organism: Oscillospiraceae bacterium; assembly: GCA_015065005.1. Lineage (GTDB taxonomy): Bacteria > Bacillota > Clostridia > Oscillospirales > CAG-272 > RGIG2000. The sequence goes on along the minus strand of SVRE01000006.1, from coordinate 19,927 downwards.
TCACCCATACCGTAGGTAAGGATATCTGCGCGGCTGTCAACAAGAACGCTGCGCCTTATTTTATTGTCCCAATAATCATAATGGGCAAACCTACGTAATGACGCCTCAATGCCGCCTATTATAATCGGCACATCACCGTACGCCTCACGTATTCTGTTGCAGTAAACTATAACTGCTCTGTCCGGGCGGTAGCCCATTTTACCTCCCGGGGAATAATAGTCATAGGAGCGCCTTTTCTTTGATGCGGTATAGTGTGCAACCATTGAGTCAATATTACCCGCACTTACCAAAAAGCCAAGGCGTGGCTTTCCAAAGCGCTTAAAATCCTCTGCGCTTTTATAATCGGGCTGTGCCAAAAAAGCCACCCTGAAGCCGGCATTTTCAAGCAACCTTGTAATTATGGCAGCGCCAAAGGACGGATGGTCCACATAGGCATCCCCGTTTACATAAACAAAGTCAACCTCTCCCCAACCGCGCTCCTCACACTCTTGCCTGCTGATTGGCAAAAAGCTTTTTCCTAACATATATTCTCCTATCTACTGTCGAAATGTTGTCCCTTAGCCTTATGCTGCAACGAAAAAATCTTGCCGATTTTTTAATCGCCCGCGCTTTTTTGTCTTGCCTAAGCCTCTATTTATTCGCTCTAAATTTGCGAAGCAATCTATTCGCACATAATAGGCGAGGGGATTTCAATAGAGAAAAACGCAGACATATAAAAATATTTCAAGGCTTTATCTGTTGGAAGGCACCGTCTATTTTGCGCGATAGACGGGTTCGATTGGGTATACTGTGGCTAGCCAAAAAGCTCACCAAAATCAACGCCGAATGTGCCGGAGTTACCTTCCCCTGCAAGGCTTGGTGCCGTATATCTGCTTGATTCCGGTGTTTTATCATCCTCGCCGCAGCCAACAAGCGCCAAGCAAAGCACCAAAGCCGCGCCGATTAATGCAAAAAATTTCTTACTCATCCTCTTCAAGCTCCTCAAGCATCTCGCAATATCCCTCATAAACGCCGTCAATAACTCTTAGGTCCTCTTCATAAACAAGCTGGTCATTTTCCTCATCAATTAAGAATGTAAGCACCTCATTGTCGGCTACCCCCTCAATTTTGCCTGTTGGCTTGAGAACAGCGTAATAATTTTCCTCAAAATCAACAACCGCAACCTGCTCAAACTCGATTTCCTTGCCGTCATTATCCTTTACATATATTCTGTCATCATTATTCTCATCGAACAATCTGTCAACATACTTTTCGTAATCACTCATAATTATAATTCCTTAATAAAACAATTATTCTTCCCTTAATTCCGTTGATAGCGTTGAGAACTTGGTGTACTGACCAAGCCAGCTCATTTCAACAGTACCTGTTTCTCCGTGACGGTTCTTTGCAACAATAACCTCAACTAAGTTAGCCTTTTCCGGATCCTCTCCGTAATAGTCACGGGAGAGGAAAATAACCATATCTGCGTCCTGCTCAATAGAACCGGATTCACGAAGGTCAGAAAGCACAGGGCGCTTCTTTTCCTTATCTGTACCACGAGAGAGCTGTGAACAAACGATAATCGGCACACCAAGCTCCTTACCCATAATCTTCAAGCCTCTTGTAATTTCCGCAACCTCGTTTACACGGCTGCCGTCCTTACGCTTCTTTTCCGTTTCCATAAGCTGCAGGTAATCAACGATTACAAGACCAAGATTCTTTATACGGCGCAGCTTACCCTTCATAGCAGTTACGTTTACGCCTGTGGTATCGTCAATATAAATTTCAGTTTCCGAAAGGGTTGAGGCGGCATTAGCAATCTTTTCCCAGTCGTCATTTTCAAGCTTACCTGAGCGCATACGGTAGGAATCTACCATACCCTCAGCCGCCAAAAGCCTTGAAACAAGCTGCTCAGCCGACATTTCAAGAGAAAACATGCAAACAGCTTTTTTACTCTTTTTTGCAATGTTGGCACCCAAGTTAAGACAAAATGAGGTTTTACCAACACCCGGACGTGCGCCGACAATAACAAGGTCGCCCTTGCCAAAGCCAACTATGTATTTATCAAGGTCAGAATAGCCTGATTGAACACCCAGTGCATCCTCCGGCGCATCCCGAAGCAAGTTAAGCCTTTCATAGGTTTGCATAATAGCATCGCGCACGTGAATAAAGTCACGGGTTTGGTTGTTTTGCGCGATATCGAAAATCCTCTGCTCAGCAACATCAACCACGCTTTCAACCTGGTCAACCTCTGTGTAAGCATCTTTTTCAATTTCCTCTGCTGCTAAAATAAGCTTTCTTAAAACACTTTTATCGTGGACAATCTTTGCGTAGTCCTTGGCATTGGAGCTTCCCGGCACAATGTCAACAAGAAGCTTAACGTATGAGCGCGCGGCACTATCATCATCATAAACGCCGCCACTCACCAAGGAATTCACAAGGGTGATAACGTCAATGGGCTTATTCTGTAAGCTAAAGCTCTGCATTGTTTCGAATATTTCCCTGTGAGTTTCATGGTAAAAATCATCAGCCTTTACTATTTGTGAAACATCATCAAAGCACTCCGGGTCTATTAAAATAGCGCCCAAAACACTTTGCTCTGCATCAATGGAGCAAGGCATTCTTTTTTGTAGTGAATCCATATTATTTCTCCACTACCTGCACATTCAGCTTACCGCTGATTCCACTATATAGCTTAACCTCAACCTTGTATGTGCCAAATGATTTGATCTGACCGTCAAGCTCAAGCTTTCTTTTGTCAATCTCAATACCGTGCTGGCTCTTTAGTGCTTCACTTATATCCTTTGCGGTAACAGCACCGTAAAACCTACCGTCACTGCCAGCCGTACCAATAATTCTAACGGTTGTTTCACCAAGCTTCTTTGCAAGCTCTCTTGCGTTTGCTTTTTCAACCTCTATTCTGTGCTTTTCGGAGCTTTGCTTGCTCTTTATATCATTTACTGCCTTGGCATCAGCCACAATAGCAAGCTTTTTGGGAAACAAGAAGTTTCTTGCATATCCCTCTGACACCTCGATAATCTGATCCTTTTTTCCTTGTGACTTTACGTCCTGTAACAATACTACCTTCATTTTTAAAAATTCCTTTCTTACCCAAAGGGGCACTCGACCACACGGCAGCATAACTCAACAGTGCCAAATTACTGTTAACGTGCAGCAATGTAACTGAAAAGGTCCTTCCCCCCTTATACCTCCGGGTTTATATATTCGTCTATGGCTTCCTTGAGCCTTATAAGCGTTGATGCAATTGTGTCCTTAACCTGTGCGCCTGCCGCATCAAAGCGTCCGCCACCGTTTAAGCTTTCGAGAATAAGCTGGACATTTACCGTACCGTTTGAACGGGCGGAAATATGAACCACATTGTCAATTTGCACCAGGGCAAAGGATGCAACAACGTCCTCAATCATAAGAAGATTATCAGCAACACGTGCCGCCAAAATTCTGTCTGATCCGTCTGCGCCCTTATCGTTCAGAGCAATTGCCATGCAGTTTCTGTAAATCTCAATCTTTTCACCAAACAAGGATTCCTGCCTGTATTCCTTAATATTTGTCTTGAACAAATCCTGTATAGTTTCGTAAGATGCGTTATTATCTCTTAAGTGCATTGCCGCCGCATAGGTTTTTGTACCTGTACCCTTGCTGAACTGCTTCGTGTCAAGAACAATACCTGCGTAAAGCATATTTGCCTCGTTTTGCTGAAGAGCGTTAAGAGGCAAGGACTGCTCAAGAATTTCCGTAACAAGCTCAGATGCGCTTGAGGACGCAGGCTCAATGTATGAAATAAGCGGCTCCTTTTCAAACTCTGCTGTTTTTCTGTGGTGGTCGATAATTACAATGTCCTTAACGTTTCTTGCAATATGCTCAGACTCAAACATCTGAATATTATTAACGTCAACAACAACCAAAAGTGTATCAGAGCGCACAAGGTCAAGTCCCTTGGCTGCATCGACAAATACGCCCTTATAAGCATCGTCACCCTCAAAGAACTTCATACACTTTTTAATGTTGACGTCCTTAAAGTTGGTAACTACGTTAAACCTGACTCCGCAAAGCATAGCAAGCCTTGCAATACCGATAGATGCGCCAAAGGCATCATAGTCAGGAAACCTGTGTCCCATAATAAGCACGTTGCCTGCCTTAGCCATTAAGCTTATAAGCTCATTTGCAACGACACGGGCACGTACCTTTGTCCTTCTTTGAACTGCGTTGGTACGTCCGCCAAAGAACTCTATTTTATCATCAAATTTTACAACCGCCTGGTCACCGCCACGCTGGAGCGCCATATCAAGAGCGATATGTGCCGCATTTTCACGTTCCTCCATACTGCCTGTAACCTTGGCAACACCGATGGAAACGGTAACAGGGATATTACCGCTACCAACACGGATGTCTCTTATCTGGTCAAGAATTTCAAATTTATTTGCCAGGAATTTGTCAAGGTGCTGTGCCTCAAAGATAAACATATATTTATCTCTTTCGTACTCCTTAACAAGACCGCCAACGCTCTTACCCCACTCACGTATATAGCTTTCGACCTGGTTGGCAGCCGCACGGTATCTCTCCTGCTCGAACTGCAAAAGGTCCTCAAGGTTGTCAACGATAATGTAAGCAACCACCTTGTCCTCATCACGCATTTGCTGCTTCAAATTCAAAAGCTCGGTTGTATCGCGAAGGGTTAAAAGATAATAGCTCTTGTCATAATCCTTAAGAGCCTCCTCATCAACAATATAGTTCTTGCCCTTGTACGGGACAATTGTATCCTTTGGTCTTTTGCCGATTTCACCGTCTTTTATATGATAATCGAACAAAAGCTGAAGGCTTGCACCGATAACTGTACCCTGATATGTTTCGTGAACAAATCTGTTTGCCCAAACGATTTTATAGCTACTGTCACAAAGGACCGCAGGCTCCTTCATTGAATTAATTTTTTCATACATAACGCCGGTTATCATAATACCGGAGCTTTTTTTATTTTCACGCTTGGAGTCAAGCCTGCCACCAACCAGTACAGTAATTAGAAGCACACTCAGATAAAGCAAAATGCCTATACCTCCGCCGATTAAATAATCCTTAGGATTTATGGAAATCGCATAAGCAGTAGCGGCAAAAACCAAAACCGCCCAAATAGGCGCAAAGACACACAATGCCCTTAGCTTGTGAGATTTTTTCTTATTGTTCAGTAAATTCTTTTTGCTCAAAAGGAATCCCTCCTTAATCAATACTTAATTAAAAGAAACGCGCACACGCTCTTAATTTAAAATAAATAATTATTCCTATATAGTATAACAGATTTTTTCGTGGTTGTAAAGTAGTTTTATTCATTTGCACTTGCAAGAGGGAGATTTTTGTGGTATACTCTATTATGTAAAGTTATGTTTTACGGTCAAACGGTGCCATAAACGGCATTTTTGACTGTATTAAACGATAAGTATTGACTTTCACCACGGAGGTTTTTATGAGAAAGGTATTTGTGACGCTTTGTCCCCAGGACAATCCAAGCTTTCTTCCCAAGGGTATTGAAACCGAGCTATACTATGCTCCTGTTTATGAGCATGCTTACAGAAAAATAGAAAACGCAGTAAGGTCGCTTGGTCTAAGCTATCAGGTTGTGCGTGTTTCCGGCTGTAATATTCCTAACACGATTAGCAAAATTTCCGCAGGGCTTGAGGATATTGTTATTTTTGCTTCTCCCTTTGTTTTTCTTGCAAGTAATGCAGATGTTGAGGGCGCAATAAACTACATCACCAAAACTGACTTGGGCTATTCTACAGTCGGCACTGAAAGAAGCCTATATATGACTGTTGGTATAAGTAAAATGATTTCCAAAAGAGCTGTCGGCACACCCCAAGAATTCATCACCGCCATTACTGACGGCGGTGCCATGTGCCCACACGCCAACTTTGCAGAAAACGAACCGTCTGTACCGAAAAGCATTGTCGACTACCACCAAAAGGCAGAAAATTACAGGCGTGAGTATCTTGAATACCTTATTCGGTTCGGCGCTGTTATCGAAGCCCTTGACGGCATAGTAATTTCTCCAACAGTTACAGTGGAATTAGGTGCAAAAATTCACACAGGGTGCCATATTTTCGGCAAAACAACCCTTTCTCTCAATTCCAAGGTCGGTCCAAACGCTATCATCAAGGATACCATGGTTGGTGAAAATACCATTATCGGTGCGTCACACATTGATGACTGTGTGCTTGAAAAACAGGTTTTGGTTGAAAACTTTTGCGTATTAAAGGAAAAGTGCCATTTGATTTCAGGTGTTAAGATTGCAAATTACTGTGAAATTGTAAATACCGTTTTATTAAACGATTCATCTGTTTCATCCCATTCTCATATTTGGGACAGTGAGGTCGGCTCACGTGCTATCATAGGCAGCGGTGTAACTACAATAAACTATGAGGTTAACAGGAAGCAAAGCAAGTGCAAGATAGGTGATGACGTTATTGTGGGCTGCGGCTCCAACCTCGTTCTCCCCATTGAAATCGGTGCAGGCGCTTTCATAGCCGCGGGTTCAACAATTACAGATGACGTACCCACAGGCGCCCTTTCCATTGCAAGACAGTATCAAACAAACAGAAACGGCTGGGCAACAAGAAGGAAAAACCATGGCAAGCATATTTGATTTATTCAAAAAAATTGAGAAAAAAGAGGACTCCACACCAATCACCCACATTATTGTGGGCTTGGGCAATCCCGGGGAAAAATACACCTACACAAGGCATAACGCAGGCTTTTTGGCAATAGATTTTCTATTGAACAAATATTCTATCCCTTGTGACAAGCTTAAATTCAAGGCGTTAATTGGCGAAATTAAGTTGGGTGGCGTGCGCGCGTTGCTTATGAAGCCGCAAACATTTATGAATCTGTCCGGACAAGCAATACAGGAGGCGTGCGCTTTTTACAAGATACCCCCCGAAAATGTTATTGTAATTTCCGATGATGCTTCCTTTGACATTGGCAAGCTCCGTGTGCGTAAAAGCGGCAGTGCAGGTGGGCACAACGGACTAAAAAGTGTCATAGAGTGTCTGAATTCCGATAAATTTCCCCGAATTAAGATAGGCGTTGGGCAAAAGCCAAGCCCCGATTATGACATTGCCGATTGGGTTCTTGCAAGGATACCGAAGGAAAGTGAAAGAACCTTTTTAAAGCTGCTTGAATTTGTACCGAACATTCTTGAGCTTATGTTAAACGGCAACATAGAAAAGGCTATGTGCGATTATAACGGCGTGAGTGTCTGCTAATTAACGGCAGGATTCAACATAATCAAACAATAAAATCAAAAATAACATCTGTGCCACTTTGCAAAAAGTGGCTAAAGGTGTTTTATCAGTTATGGCAGAAAGGAAAAAATGAACACAAGCATATTAACAGAAGGAATTAAAAATACCCGTATTTACCGCCAGCTTTTGTGCAGACTGATTGAGCTTCAATCCTCAAAAAAGAAGTTGCCCCTCTTGGTAGAGGGAGTAAGTGACGGCGCTTTATATTCTCTTACCTACTCCTTAATAAGCGATATCAAGAAGGAAACGGGCAAGCCTGTGCTTATTCTTATAGGTGAGGAAAGGCGGGCAAACAAGCTTAATGAATTTTTCAAGAAATGCTCACTGAAAAGTGAGCTTTATCCCGTTAGGGACTTTAACTTTTACGATATAACCGCCTCACATGAGCTTGAGCATGAGAGGCTGAAGGTGCTTTGCGGCTTAGCGCTTAACTCATTGGATGTGGTTCTTGCCACTCCTGATGCTCTATTGCAATATACAATGCCTAAAAAAGCTCTTTTGAACAAGACAATTTCTATAAATTCATCCACTCCCCTGGACATTTCCCAATTTTCAGCCAAGCTTTTCAGTATGGGATACACTAACTGTGAAACTGTTGAAAGCCCGGGACAATACTCTATACGAGGCTTTATTGTAGATATTTTTCCAACCAAGTGCGAATATGTATCAAAGGGACAGACCAAGGTGGAGCAATCCCCCATCAGAATAGAGCTTTTCGGTGATGATATTGACAGAATGGCAACCTTTGATGTGCTTACCCAGCGCACCATTGAAAATATTGACAGCTTTACAATAACCCCCTCAAAGGAAATTATAGCATCAAGCCAAAGCATCCAACAAATGAGGGAGGAGATAACTACCCTCTTATCATCAAGCCCTTCTGAAAATGCACGCACTGAGCTTGAAAAGGAGCTTGGCTCATTAGAGGACGGCTCCTCCCATCCATTCTTCGATAGATTTATTTCCTTGATTTATCCTGAAAAGGAATGCCTTGTAAATTATTTTGATGAAAACAGCTGTGTTATCTTTTGTGATACCGCCTCTGTGAGGCAAAGAGCAAGTGAAGCGCAAGCAGGCAGCAACGAGATTGTAACAAGCCTTATCGAAAGCGGCATTTTGCCTTCACATTTAGCAGATTTTAGCGCCCCTGTGTCGCTAATTGACAAATTTGCCAAGGAACATCAGTCCATTAATATCGACCCGTTCATTATGTCACACCTAAGCGAGGAGGGTGGAATTTACAACTTCCAATCAAAGGGAATTTCTTTTGCCAACCACTCCTTGGGCGTTGTTATTGATGAGCTAAAATATTTTGTTGACAAGAAGTATAAAACCGTTTTGGTATGCCAGACGGAAACTGAGTCTAAGTCCTCAATCAAAACCCTCAACGAAATGGAAATACCCGCTTACAGTGTACAGGATAGGGATTTCAGCAGCTTGAAGGAGGGTGGGGTTGGAGTTATTTGCGACAGCTTCCCTGACGGATACGAAATTCCCGATAGCAAATTTGCTTTGGTTGTCTTGTCCTCACGTTCCTTGACTCAGAAGAAAAAATCCTTTAAAAATAAGCCCTATGCAAAAAATGCGGGGGAAAAGATAATGTCACACGCGGACCTTAACGTTGGCGACTATGTTGTCCACGTAAGCTACGGTATCGGAAAATATTTGGGAATCGAAAACCTTTGCATTATGGGAGCCAAGCGTGACTATATTGCCATTCAATACGCAGGCACAGACAAGCTTTTCTTGCCTGTTGACCAGCTTGATATGGTTGCAAAATATATTGGTGCAAAAAGCAGTGACGGTGAGGTGCGCCTTTCCAAAATGGGCGGTGCCGACTGGACAAACAAAAAGCAAAAAGCAAAAACCGCCGCGCGTGAAATGGCAAAGGAGCTTATCGACCTTTATGCAAGGCGCACAAGGATAGACGGTTTTTCATTTTTACCCGATGAGCATATTGAAGGGGAGTTCGCCTCCTCCTTTGAGCATGAGGAAACGGACAGCCAGCTCCAGGCAATACAGGAAATTAAAGAGGATATGGAAAAGCCGTATCCTATGGATAGGGTTTTGTGCGGAGATGTAGGCTACGGTAAAACAGAGGTTGCTTTCCGCGCAGCTATGAAAGCGGTAGTTAATAACAAGCAGGTTGCCATTTTGGTACCAACTACTATTCTTGCTATGCAGCATTACCAGACCGCTCTTGCCCGCTTTGCAGGCACGGGGGTTAACATTGAAATGATTTCCCGCTTCAGGACAGCATCACAGCAATCTTTGATTTTGCGCAAGCTGAAGCGTGGAGATGTAGACATTATAATCGGCACGCATAAGCTGTTAAGCTCTAAAATTGAATTTAAGGACCTGGGCCTTCTGATAGTTGATGAGGAGCAGCGCTTTGGCGTGGCGCAAAAGGAAAAAATCAAGCAATTAGTGCCTGACGTGGATGTTTTAACCCTGTCAGCAACCCCTATTCCACGCACACTCAGCATGGCAATGGGCGGAATACGTGACCTGTCTGTCCTTGATGAAAGCCCGAGTGGACGTGTAGGTGTGCAATCCTACGTTTTGGAATATGACCGCAACATTATAAATGATGCCATCAAGCGTGAGCTGCACCGTGGGGGTCAGGTTTTCTATCTGCAAAACAATGTAGAGGAAACGTACCGTATTGCCTCACATTTACGCACCGATTTCCCCGAGGCCAACATAGCCGTTGCCCACGGACAGATGGAAAGGACGGAAATAGAGTCCATTTGGCAATCCCTTGTTAACGGAAGTGTTGATATTTTGGTCAGCACCACTATTATAGAAACGGGTATTGACATTCCAAATGCAAACACATTAATAATTGAAAATGCTGATAAAATGGGGCTTTCCCAGCTACACCAGATACGCGGACGCGTTGGCAGAAGCCACAGGCGTGCTTACGCCTTCTTTACCTACCGCCGTGGCAAGCAAATAACCGAGATTGCCCAAAAGCGACTTAGCGCTATCCGTGATTTTGCTGAATTTGGTGCAGGCTTTAAAATTGCAATGCGAGACCTTGAAATAAGAGGCGCGGGCAACCTTTTGGGCGCACAGCAGCATGGCCACTTAGATGCGGTTGGATATGATTTGTACATTCGCCTGCTGAACGAGGCAGTTTTGGAGGAAAGAGGGGAGAGCATTGCCTTACCTTACGAAACAAAAATCACCACCTCCGAGGATGCTTATATTCCAAAAACATATATCAAATCTGCCAGTGTAAGAATGGAAATATATAAAAAAATCGCCCATATTACAAATGAGGCAGACAAAAAGGATATTGAGGCTGAAATTACAGACCGCTTTGGAAAGATGCCGCCGTCTGCCAGAATGTTAACCAGCATCGCCCTTATAAAAGCGTATGCAAGCCGCGGTAGGATAAAGCGCGTTGAACAGCTAAAGGGAGAATTCCGTCTTTACCCTGAGGACGTTAACTTGCCTGTTTTTGTGGAGATTTCTAAATATGACAGGGCAAATGTACAGGTTTGCGGTGTTGGTAAAACGCCTTATTTCTCTGTAAAAATGCCAAAGGATACAGATTTTTCACAGTATATTACCAATTTACTCAGATTTTATATTCAAAAAACTCAAGAATTGGTATAGACTTGAGAAATAAAATATGCTACAATATAAAAAATGCAATTATACAGGAGAAAAAACGTGACAAAAACAATTTTACGCATAATGTGCGCTATTTTGTGCCTGATTTTGTGTATGCCAGCATTAACCGCTTGCGGTAACGATGATGTTTATGAGCTGGGTCCTTACTCCATTAACGAGGAGGAGTATGCATACCTTCTATGCTCTTACAAAAGGACTATTTTAGATGAGCTTGGCTTGGATGAAAGCTATCTTGGCTACCCCGTTGACTCAACCTCATCAATGACCTATGGAGAATATATAGAAAAGGCATACCGTGAGGAGTTTGAGCAAAGTGTATATACCCTTCTCTTCTCTCTTGCTCTTTTTGATGAATACGGGCTTGAGTTGAGTGAGGAGCAGGAAAAATCAATCAAGCGCTCTGCCACATCTGTTATTTTATATTACGGTGACGGTTCTGTAGGTACATTTAACGAGTTTGCAAAGGTATATGGCTTTTCCAACGACACGCTTTATGATATATACGAAAAGCAAGCTAAGGAAAGTATGGTTATTTCTCATATTTTCGGCAACAATTACAGCAATGTAACAGACGAAAACAAGGAAGACTTTTACCAGGAAAACTACCTGCATTTCCAGGTGCTTGTTGTAAATACACTGTATCAAAAGAACAGTGACGGCTCCTTTTCCAACCTAACCGAGGGTCAGCGAAAGACAATGCTCGATTTGGAAAATGAGATAATTGAGCTTCTTATAAGAAATAATCTTGAATACGATTACAAGGTTTTGCCCGCCATTTTGGAAAAGGATGATATGTCAACGGTTACCTATGAGGAGCTTTGGGCACATCCCCAAATCAATGATGACTCCTTATATCCCGGCGGATACTATATGCCAAAGCCTACGCCTGCACAAATGATGACGGTTAACACCGTTTCACAAGCGATGCTTACCAAGGAGGGGGATGTCAGCCCTACCAAGGCGAAAAGATATTTTGACGGTAACGGCTCTATCTCCACAGGTGACGGCAAAGAAACAATAAACAAGGGTGACTATTTTGAGTACGGCACTGCGTTTATTAAGCGTCTCCCCATAGATGACGAGGCTTGGAAAAAGGATGAAAACAAGGACTTCTTTGAAAAAACCTTTATTGCGGAATGCGCGCAAAATCTTCTTTTCAAAACACTTCAGAATTTTGAGCAATCCTGCCCATACACCCTTATAGTATCAAATGAGCTGAAGGAAGACTACACACTTACTAAAATTCCGGCAAACTACTTGGATTACGATTATCTGCACGGCTCAGAGGAATAAAATTTAAAACAAAAGCACCAAGGAAAAAACCTTGGTGCTTTTAATCTATTAAAGCAAATTGCCGATATCAACAACAATCTGTGTTGTTGGAGCCTTGATGTCATTACCGTTTTCGTCCTTACCGATTACCTTTTCGGTATGAACGATATCAAATGGAGACTCACAAATGATATCGCTTGTTTCAATCATTTCATTATTATAAATTGGTCTTGTGTACTTCATTATACATTTCCTCCTTGCCAAGAATTTTTAATTTGCCTTCAAATTAGCTGTAACATCTTTATAAGAAACAAAGCAATACTTTTCACCTGTTTTCGGTGTGCCTACCTGCAAGTATGAATACTCGGTAGCTCCATTGTATGTTGTTGCAACATATGCACCGAGAGCAAGCTGTACATCCTTTTGCTCATCCTTGATGCCTGATACTTTAATCTCAAACAGTGTAAAGAGTACTCTTTTAATTTCAGCATTGATAACACCGTCAGCAGCTTTTCCGTCTTCACCAAAGATATCTTTATCCTCAAGCTTATTCTTTGATACCGCGAAAACGCCGTAGTTTATAGTTTTGCCTGTTGCAGCCTCATATTCTGTAATAGCCTTATCATTTACTATGAAGCCAAGTGCAATTCCGCCAACACCCTTTTCAGGAGCTGAGTAGCCGATGCAAATAAAGAGTGATGGTGCATCTTCTGTTTTATCAAGCAAGCATCCCTCATTGGAGCATTTTGTTGTTTTTGTTCCTGTTGCATCAAAGGTTACATATGAAATTGTGATAATTTCGTTATGAACAGGATTTTCCTTAGGCAAGTTCACTGCGCCACAGCGTGTGCAGTTGATTACGCACGGATTGGTGTCATCCAGGTGAACGTTTGCAAAATAGGTTTCGCAATAGTTTGCGTACTCTACTGTTGTGTCAGGTGCATTTGCAGGAAGAGGTGTTCCCTCAGGAGCTGCAAAGATTATCTTGGTTACTGAATTACAGGTTATAGAATTGGTAATAGTCGTTAGTGTTTGTGGTAAAGTGATTGAATCAAGATTAGCCCACTTCAAAAGGTCCTTACCGTTAATCTCAGTAACACCGTAAGGGAATTTAACCTCCTTCAAGCCGGAGCATTGAGAGAATACTCCCTCAGGAATAGAGGTTACACCACAATTTTCAAAGTTAATAAGCTCTTTCAATGAACCATTATTATATATAAACAGACTGCTACCAATTGAAGTCAAGCTATTTGGGAAATAGAAGGATGTGAGTGATATACCATCCTTGAAAACTTGGCTACCGAGTGTGGTAAGATTTGAGGTTGGATTTATTGTAAAGGTTGTTAGCTTTTTGCAATTTGCAAAGGCACTATTTTTGATTTCCGTTACAGAGTCGGGTAGTACAAAGGTTACAATTGGAGCACCATTAAAGCAGTCCTGTCCAATTACGGTAATTCCCTCCGGAAGCTCAACACTTGTAAGTAGGGAACAGCCTTGGAATACGCCTGTTTCAAAGGAAAATGGTCCTGTAAAGCCCTCTTCAAAGCTAACGCTTGTTACATTACTTTTGTTGAATGTATACGTACTTAAGCCTGTACAACCGGCAGGAATAACTACCGTTTGAATACCACTTTCAGCAAATGCTTTTTGACCTGTAATTTTTTCAAGTGAGCTTGGAAGTGTAAGATTTGTTGCAGGAACCTTTTGGAATGCTCCACCACCAATAGTTTTTACTTGTGGTGTGCCCGCATAGGTAACGCTATTCAACGCGGTACAGTTTTGGAATGCTTCATCCCTAATCTCGGTAACTGAGGAAGGAATTACAATACTTGTAAGTGCTGTACATTCTTTAAATGTACCCTTACCTATATAAGGCACGTTACCAAGATCAACGCTTTCAAGAGCTGAGCATCTGAAAAATGCGTAAGCATTACCAGCTAATTCAGTAGGTCCCTCGAACTTAAGGGTTTTCAAGCTCAAGTTCATTGCAAAGCTTCTACTATAAAGGTGTGTTATAGTTGATGGAAGTACAAGCTCTTCAAAGCCACAGCCCTCGAAGGAATTATCGCCAATTTTCTTTAGGTTTCCAAAATCAAAGGACTTTAAGTTAGTCCAGCCGTTAAACATAGAGCTTGGAACAGTATAATCCATTGCCCCTTCCTGTGTAAACCACTTAACCTCTGTACAATTTACAAAGGGACTTCTTGGCTTTACCATTCTAGTAGGCGCCTTGCCCTGTACTCCACTTACGTAGGTTTTGCAAACGGAAAAGTCAATTCCCGTAGCGGTTGACATATCAACCTCTTGGGTAAAGTCAACGTCGGAATAAAACTTTTGATTTGCAAAATCGATTCTTGGGTTGCTAACACTTTCTGCATTTGCGGTATAGATGGTTATGTACTCATCACTACCGGAAAATCTTGCACCAAATTCAATGTAATTGCTTGGTGTTTCTGCGCTTATGCCAATTGCAAAAATGCAAGCAAGTAATGAAAGAAGTGCCACGAAAAGTAAAACTCTCTTTTTCATTGTTTTCTCCTTAAAACTAAATTATTTGACTTTACGTCATTTTTATGATACAATATATTAAAGGAATATGCAAGGTATATATTAACCGAAAAATAGTATTTTTTGACGGAGGGCTTATGAATAATGTTTGGTATTATGTAAATGATGTTGTGAATGGTCCACGGTTGCCTTGGGTGGGTCTTGGTAGCCGTCAATGTAACGATTTGCCATTGATGGTTAACTGCGCAGGGGCATATAATCAATTACTTAAGCACCATGACTGTAACCCAACCGGCAGACTTGATTATTACCTTATATATTTAGTTTCGGGTGAAGTAGAGGTATATAACGGAGATGAATCTATTATTGTAAAGGAAGGAAGTATAATAGTTTTTCCGCCCAATAAGGGATACAAGCATAAAAACGATCACTCCCCAATCAGCTATTTTTGGGTGCATTTTACAGGTAGTGACGTACCAAACATACTAAACCGTTACGGCATTAGCCTGTTTCCAGCAATTAACATGGCAAATGGTGAAAACAGGATTTCAAATCGCTTCCAAAAGCTTTTTGATGGCTTTGCCAAAAATGATAAGTTCAGAGATTATGACCTTTCATCCCTTCTTGATAGAATACTTGTTGAAATAGCACGCTCAATTTCACCGGAGCAAAGCGAAAAAACGCTTTTTTCAAAATCAATAAGGTATATAAATGAATTTTATTCCAAGCCGATTAAAATAACTGATCTTGCAAGGATGGAAAATGTAAGCATGACTACATACAATCTACATTTCAAAAGGCAAATGGGAATGTCCCCAACCCAGTATATTCTTGCGCTTCGTATGCACTCCGCTAAGGAGCTTTTAGAGTCAAGCAAGCTGCCAATAAGAGAGATAAGTGCTATGTGTGGCTATAATGATTTTAATTTCTTCACCAAGGTTTTTAAAAAACACACTAATAAATCGCCAACCGAATATCGTAAAGGATAATCCGATCTAACCCCTCGACTATCGTGTGTTTTTAAATAAAAAATGGCACCCTGTGTTTGTAATTTCACAGGGTGCTGTTTTTTATTTGCTTCCAATGCCCTTGATGTTATAGGGTGTAACCTGATAAACATAATAGTTCAGCCAGTTGGAATAAATTAAATTTGCTGTAGAAAACCAATTTGGCACAACCTTGGTTTTTTCCGCATCCTTAAAATAGTTTTCAGGCTCATCAATAGGTAAGCCCTTGTCAAGGTCGCGGAAATATTCCTTTGCCAATGTATCCTTGTCGTACTCCATATGACCCATTAAAAAGATACGTCTGCCGTCATTTGAACGGACAACTGATGCACCAACCTCATCCGAGCCTGCAAGGATAAGCAAGTCCTCAACCCCCATAATATCCTCAGTCATAACCGTGGTATGCCTTGAATGGGGAATATAAAATTCCTGGTCTGTGCCCTTTAAAATCGGGTCAAATTTAACAAACTTCTTATGCTTGAACACACCAAAGAGCTTTTTGCTCAAAATCTGCTTATCTAAGCCGTAATAATAATGCAGTGCAGCCTGTGCACCCCAGCAAATAAATATTGTGCTCTGCACGTTGGTGTTAGCAAACTCAAATATTTCGGTTAATTCCTTCCAATACTTAACCTCTTCAAACTCCATCATTTCAACAGGCGCACCTGTGATAATCATACCGTCAAAGTGCCTGTCCTTAACCTCGGTAAAGGTTTTATAAAATCTCTGCAAATGTCCAAGGGGTGTATGGGTGCCCACATAGCTCTCAGTTCCTATCAAGGTAACCTTTATTTGCAAGGGGGAATTGGAAAGAAGCCTTATTAATTGGGTTTCTGTTTCTATCTTAGTGGGCATTAAATTGAGAATTGCAATTTCAATAGGACGTATATCCTGTGTCATAGCCCTTTCACTTTCCATAACGAAAATATTCTCTTTTTCAAGGGTTGCAAAGGCAGGAATATCCTGTGGAATTATAATTGGCATTTTAGCCTCCTAATTTACATTTTATCGACACTTGGTCGCACTTTTTGGCTGAATTATGCCATCAAATGCTCGCAAGCGCGCCTTCAATATCATCAATAATATCCTGTGGATTTTCAATACCTACAGACAAGCGGATTAAGTTGTCTGCAATACCGATAGCCTCAAGGTCAGCTGATGAGAGCTGTCTGTGTGTAGTTGATGCAGGATGTAAAACACAGCTTCTTGCATCGGCAACGTGGGTAACTATGGAAATCATTTTCAGCTTTTCCATAAACTCCGCCGCCTTTTCGCTTCCGCCCTTTACGCCGAAGCTCATCATACCGCCCTGTCCTTTAGGCATATATTTCATTGCAAGTGCGTGGTATGGGTCACTTTCAAGAGATGGGTGCTTAACCCATTCTACCTTTGGATGGCAGGATAGGTATTCAGCTACCTTCTTTGCATTTTCAGAGTGTCTTTCCATTCTGAGCGCCAGAGTTTCCATACCCAAATTAGTCAAAAATGCATTTTGTGGGCTCATCATAGCGCCAAGGTCACGCATCATTTGTACCCTGCACTTAACACCGAAGGCGGTTGCGCCCAAGGTTGCGTAAACAAGACCGTGATAGCTTTCGTCAGGCTTTAAAAACTCCTCATATCTGTTTGTAGCATTAAAATCAAAGTTACCGCCGTCAACAATGCAGCCGCCAAGAGCAACTGCGTGTCCGTCAAGATACTTTGAGGAGGAATACACAACCACGTTTGCGCCAAAATCAAGGGGGCGGCACAAAACAGGAGTAACAAGGGTGTTATCAACCATAAAGATTACCTTGTTTTTCTTTGCGATGTCTGCAAGCTTTTCAAAATCGGTAACTACAATTGTCGGGTTAGCTATTGTTTCTGCAAAAATAACCTTTGTCTTATCATCAACAAGCTTTTCTATCTCTTCTTTTGATGCATCAGGGTCGAAAAAGCGACACTCTATGCCGTATTTTGGAAGAGTTACGGAAAACAGATTATAGCTTCCGCCATAAATTGCACGTGAGGAAACAATATTGTCTCCCGCTCCGCAAATGTTCAGAATTGCAAGCAGTGTTGCACTCATACCGGAGGCAGTTGCCACTGCGCAAGAGCCACCGTCAAGCATACAAAGCTTTTTTTCAAATGCATCAACTGTTGGGTTAGCCAAACGGGTATAAAAATATCCGTCCGCCTTCAAATCAAACAAATCCGCAAGCTCACTTGCCTTTTCATATGCGTATGTTGTGCTTTGTACGATTGGCACAACCCTTGGGTCACCGCTTTTCGGGGTATAGCCACCCTGTACGCAAATTGTATCTAAGTTTTTCATATTACTACCTCGTTTTTTTACGATTAAATTAGTTTCTCAAGCTATGAATAGGTGCGGGAATACGTCCACCGCGAGCAATAAAATCCTCCGAGGAGTAGTCGCTCAGCTTCATAATAGGTGCGTGACCCAAAAGTCCACCAAACTCAACGCTCTCTCCAACTCCCTTACCGTAAACAGGAATAAGCCTTACTGCGGTTGTTTTGTTATTGATTACACCGATAGCAATTTCATCAGCAATAATTCCGCTCAAGGTTGAAGCGCTTGTATCACCGGGGACAGCAATCATATCAAGTCCTACAGAGCAAACAGCAGTCATAGCCTCAAGCTTTTCAATGGACAAGGCGCCACATTCAGCCGCGTCAATCATACCCGCATCCTCAGAAACAGGGATAAACGCACCGCTTAAGCCGCCAACGTGGGATGATGCCATAACTCCACCCTTTTTAACCGCATCATTAAGCATTGCAAGGGCAGCAGTTGTACCGTGGCATCCACATTTTTCAAGACCCATATTTTCAAGAATATGAGCAACAGAGTCACCAACTGCCGGGGTTGGCGCCAAGGATAAGTCGATAATACCGTATGGAGTATTAAGTCTTTTTGATGCTTCGTAAGCAATAAGCTGACCAACACGTGTAATTTTAAATGCAGTTTTCTTAATTACGTCTGCAAGATGTGAAAAATCGCAAGTTCCTTCACGCTTAATAGCAGATGCAACAACGCCCGGACCGGAAACACCAACGTTAATTACTGTTTCAGGCTCACCCATACCGTGCATAGCACCTGCCATAAATGGGTTATCCTCAGGAATGTTAGAGAAAACAACAAGCTTTGCACAGCCGATAGAATCATTATCGCGTGTAAGATATGCAGTTTCCTTCATTATCTCGCCCATTCTCTTCACAGCATCCATATTGATGCCCGCCTTGGTGGAGGCAACGTTAATGCTGGAGCAAACCTTGCTTGTAGTGGCAAGCGCCTCAGGAATAGATTCAATAAGATTGTGCGCACCCTTTGTCATTCCCTTTTGCACCAATGCGCCAAAGCCGCCGATAAAGTTAATGCCAAGCTCGTTTGCTGCCTTTTCCAAAACTGCCGCCAAGCGCACAAAGCCCTCTACATTACAGTTAGCACCAACAAGCGCCATGGGAGTAACAGATACTCGCTTATTAATAATCGGAATACCATAGGTGTTTTCAAGATCAATAGCGGTTTTTACAAGATTTTCGGCGCTTTTTGTGATTTTGTCGTAAACCCTTGTCTCCAGCTTCTTTTGGTCGTCACTGATGCAGTCAAACAATGATATACCCATTGTAATGGTACGTATATCAAGGTTTTCCTGCTTAATCATATTTACGGTTTCAAGTATGTCATTTATATTAAGCATAGCGCCACCTCTTAAATTCTGTGCATGGAGTTAAAAATATCCTCGTGCATAGCGCGAACGTCCAATCCCTTTCTTTCACCAAGGACAGACAACTCCCTTTGGAAAGCAGAAAATTCTGTTTTCATATTATCAATTTCAACGAGCATAATCATTGCAAAATAGTCCTTAAGAACACTTTGCGTGATATCAACAATATTTGCGTTATGCTTAGCGCATTCAGCACTAACCTCAGCAATAATACCAACAGAGTCCTTACCTATCACAGTTACAACAGCCTTCATTTTTAAATCTCCTTTGCCTTAATTTAATAAAGTATAGCACTTTATAATAATTATGTCAAGAAAAAAATAAAAATAAGACAAAGGGAAATTTTTTTCAAAAAACAAAAACAAGGACAGATGTGAAGTGAACCCCATTTAGTGCACAAAAAATAAAAAACCACAAACCTCTTATGGTATAATGAAACCATAGGAGGTTTTCAGTTATGGCTAAAAAAGGACAAATACTAAAA
>SVRE01000065.1 GCA_015065005.1 Oscillospiraceae bacterium | reverse complement strand
TTCCTTGTTCGCCTTGGATTCCTTGTTCGCCTTGGATTCCTTGTTCGCCTTGGATTCCCTGCTCACCATTTAGGCTTTCTATCCACTCTTCCTCTGTCCCTTCAAATTCAGGGTTGTATTTTTGATAGATTTCAAAGGCAGACAGTCCCTTCTCTCCCCTTGGGCCTTGAACTATGCCCTGTTCACCGCACTGCCGGTCACAGCCTATGAATGTCACGGCAATAAGCAACAAGGCTGCTACTAAAGTAAATAGCTTTAATGCTGTGCTTTTCATAAATAACCTCCTTTATTTTTGTCGGAAACAAGACTTTTTCCTTTTCCAACTATGCACATTATAACGCATTTGCGTGCTATTGTCAATGCTTTTGCGTTTTATTTTTACGCATTTGCGTATTATAATAGAAGAAAGACATATCATGCGAGGTTCTATATGGACATTAACAAAAAAATAGTTAATTTATGCAATGAGCGTGGTTGGTCTATATACACTCTTTCACTTGAAGCCGGCGTAACACAATCAACATTAAATTCCATGCTACAAAGAGGAAACCCACCGAAAATCGAAACACTGCAATGTATTTGCCAAGCATTTGGAATGACCCTTTCACAGTTTTTTATGGATGATGAACAGGTAGAAATTTTATCCTCCAGAGAAAAGGAGCTTATTTCTTCCTTCAGAAAGCTATCTGATAAAAAGCAGGAAGCGCTTTTAAATTTAATTGATAGGTAATTTTGTGTTACACCCGATCAGCTCAAACAAAAAGACAGGTTTTACACCTGTCTTTTGTTTTTATGCTCAGAAAAACTTACAATAGCCGTTGGCTTTCTAAAGACAACAAAAGGGGCCAGACAGATTAGAAACAGAAAATAAAAACCAAAAAGCTATAATGAAAAGAGGAAAAGCAACGCTTTTCGACCTGAAAAAGTAGCAAACAAAAAATACAGATGCACTAACCGTTGTCAGTGCATCTGTATTTTAAAACATTTTTTGGTTTTGGTTATGCCCTAATGTGTCAGCCCCGATTTTTTATTTTCCCTGATAGCGCTTGTAAAGCTCCTTAACCTTGAAGTAGGCAGCCTTTGGATTACGGTATTCATCAAGAATACCCTTGTTGTTAAAGTAGCGTACACGGTTAATGTCCATAGACGGAGAGGTTCTGATGTTGCAGAATTGCCACAAATATGTGCCTCTCATATAATCTGTCTTATGGAACAGCTCAATACAGTATTCAAGCAAGTCTCTTTGATATTCCTCGCTCCAACGGACGTTGTCAAAATGGGAATGGAAGCCCGCCAAGGCAGCCGCACCAAATTCGCTCATAATAACAGGCTTGCCAAACCAGCCCTTTTCAGTCATATAATTTTTAAGGTCAACTACAAATTTGTCCCAATCCTTGAGTGAGCCTGTTCCACCGTAGTTATACCAGCCGTGGTAAATGTTAATGCAAACAATATCATTATAGCCCATGCAAAGGTCATTTAGCGGATGGTTGGATGCGTGGGTGATAAGCCTGTTACCGCCAAACTCCCTTAAATGCTCATAATATTGCTTTGTCAAATCAAGCGTGAAGTCCTTTGAGGTATCAATTTCATTATGCATACCCCAGATTATAATTGATGGGTGGTTGTAGTAATACCTTGTCATTTCCTTGTGCATATTAAGACCGCGGCCAATGATAACAGGGTTTTGAAGCGCTTCCCAGCTAAATCCGCAGCCCCACATAGGAATTTCACTCCAGAACAAAATTCCGCGCTCATCAAGCATATCGACAAAAATCTTGGTATTGGGATAGTGGGAGCCACGAATGGTGTTACAGCCCATATCGCAAATCAAGTCAAGGTCCTTTTTCATAAGCTTGGCAGGGAATGCAAAGCCCCAGTCAGGATGCTCATCATGTCTGTTAACGCCGTAAAACTCAATTGATTTGTTGTTTAAGAGAATATCTCCGTTTTTAACCTCAATTTTTCTGAAGCCAACCTTGTCAATCAAGTCATCTGTATCTGTTGATACAACAACAGTGTAAAGATTTGGGGTGTCAGTGTCCCAAAGTGCAATATCGTTCAAGGTTACAGAGGGAGTTACAACACTCTTCCTTTCGTAACCGCCAAGGGTAATACTGCCGTTATATATTTCTGTTTCTCCAAGCATAACGGAAATAGATGAGGAAAGCTCATCCTTGCAGGCATTGTACAAATCAAGCTCAGCACAAACCTTAGCTGATTTCAAATCATCTGCAAGCTCATATACAATGTGATTTGTAAGAATAGAAATGCCTTCAAGCTCATGTGCAAAAACGTCTCTTGCAATACCGCCATAGTTAAACCAGTCAGTATATCTTTGTGGGAATGAGTTTTTCTCAATAGTGCTGTCAGCACGTACAACCAGGGTATGCTCACCCAAGCTTACATCATTTACTATAAACTCAAATTGTGTAAAAGCACCGTAATGCTCACCCAGCTTATTACCGTCAAGCCAAACGGTAGCAGTTGTCATTACACTTTCAAATTCGAGAAGAACAGTTGATGCGCCTGTTATAATCTTCTTTTCATACCAGCCACAGCCCTCGTAATTCAAAAGCCCAAGCTCGTTATTCCAGACAGAGGGTACAATTACGGTTTCGCCCGATGGTAAGCCCTTGTACCAGCCCTGCTCTTCGCCAACCTTGTCAGGGTCGAGAAGGAACTTCCAAGCGCCACCAAGGTCTGTAACTTTTCTTTTTAAATGCTCGTTAAACAATCTTTTCATATTAATTTACCTCACTGGTATATTTTTCTTAATTATAACATGATCACAAGATGTTTGCAATAAAAAGTTGCTTAAACATGGCGAATCTTACAGTTAATTATTGAAAATGAATTTTCGGTATGATAAAATAGGCTTATGACATATGCGGTATGCCATACCAAAGAAAGGCTATACTGCGATAATTGAAGGAGCATACCTATGATTATTAGTAATTGGAAAATGACCTACGGTGAATACAAGGGGCTTGAATGTGTTGCCCCCGCCTCAATGTACAGCGTTTTGCTGCAGCACGGGTTGATAAAGGACCCGTTTTACGGTCTTAACGAGCTTGAATCAACCCCACTTTCAGATAAGGGATGTGTTTTTGAAGCTGAGTTTACAGTTGATAAAGATGTGCTTTGCAAGGAGCATGTGGAGCTTGTGTTTTTAGGGCTTGACACCCTTTGCGGAATTTTTGTAAACGGCAAGCTCCTTTCAAAAACAAAAAATATGCACAGAAGATATATTTTTGATGTAAAGGAGCTTATTTCTGTCGGCAAAAACCAACTACGCCTTGAATTTGACTCCCCTGTTGAATATTTCAAGGAAATGAACGAAAAGCACTTCCTGCAAACAAACGGTGATACAATTCCCGGCGCTATCCATTTAAGAAAGGCGCTTTATATGTCCGGCTGGGACTGGGGACCCACCCTGCCTGATATGGGTATTTTCCGCCCTGTTATGATTGATGCCTATGATGAGGACAAAATAGAAAATATTTTTGTTTTACAAGAGCATAAAAACGGTGAGGTTACACTTGATATAAGGGTGGAAACAAGGCACAACACCGCCTGTGATTTGTTTGTATATGTTGACGGCAAGGAAATAAAGCTGAATAAGGACAAGAGCGCCACTGTTAAAATTGACAACCCAAGGCTTTGGTGGGTAAGGGGCTACGGTGAGCAAAGCTTATACGAAATTACCGCCAAAATGGTAAAAAAGTGTGGGGACGTGGACGAAAAGGCCCAAAAAATCGGCTTGCGCACCCTGACCGTCAGCACTGAAAAGGATGAGACAGGCAGTGAATTTTGCTTTGTACTCAACGGTGTTAAAATTTTTGCAATGGGCGCAAACTACGTGCCGCAGGACAACCTGACATCAAGGATAAATCCCCTGCGCACAGAGGAGCTTATAAAAGACGCCCTTGATGCCAACTTTAACACCCTGCGTGTATGGGGCGGCGGCTATTATCCCGAGGATGAGTTTTACGACCTTTGCGACAGGCACGGAGTTTTGGTATGGCAGGACAGCATGATTGCCTGCTGTAACATTTGGCTAAATGATGAAATGAAGGAAGAGCTTGAAGAGGAGCTTATATATAACCTTAAAAGGCTGAGACACCACCCGTCCCTTGGTATGTGGTGCGGAAACAACGAAATGGAAGAGGCAATTCTGTTCTGGGATGACTACGGACGGGATGACCCCGAGGTAAGGGCTGATTATCTTCGCCTTTATGAGGATATTTTCCCTAAGCTTTTAAAGGAATACGCACCCCAGACGTTTTATTGGCAGGCAAGCCCGTCCTCAGGCGGAAATTTTGATGACCCCAAATGTGTCAGCCGTGGGGATGCCCATTTCTGGGATGTTTGGCACGGTAACAAGCCCTTTACCGAGTACAGAAAGCATAAATTCCGCTTCTGCTCCGAATATGGCTTTGAAAGCTACCCGTCTATGAAAACAATAAGGACATTTTGTGAGCCAAAGGATATGAACTGCTTCTCAAGGGTAATGGAAAACCATCAGAAGAGCAAATCGGGCAACTCAAAAATCCTTATGTACTTAGCTGACACTTACCTGTACCCAAACTCCTTTGAAGCTCTCGTATATGCATCTCAGCTTCTCCAGGCGGATGCAATTAAATACGGTGTTGAGCATTTCAGAAGGCTGAGGGGCTATACAATGGGCTCTATCTATTGGCAATTTAATGATTGCTGGCCTGTTGCCTCCTGGTCGAGTGTGGACAGCTTAGGCAGATACAAGGCATTGCATTATGCGGCAAAGAAATTCTATGCACCTGTTTCTATGGGTCTTTTCCTTGAAAACAACGCCCTAACGGTTAATGTTTCAAACGAAAGGACAACGGACTTTTCGGGTAGCGTAAAAGTATATTTCAGCGACACGTCCTTCAACGTTTTGAAGGAATTTCACAAGGAAATCAATGTTTCTGCCCTTACGTCAAAGGATGTTCTGACGGTTGACGGCACATATGAAAACAAATACGGTGAGTATATGTATGCCCAGCTTTATGACAAGGACGGAAGCCTTATAATGACCCAGACAGAGCTTTTTGTGCCACCAAAATTCTTCGAGTGGAAAAAGCCAAGCTTTTCGGTTGACATCCAAGAAAGCGAAGGTGGAGCAACATTAACAATAAGTGCTGACACTTTTGCCAAAGGAGTTTATATTGATTTTGAGGATTGTGACCCTACTCTTTCCTCCAACTTCTTCGACCTTGTAAACGGTGAAAAATATACAGTTCACATAAAAACAGATACGAGTGCCGAAGCATTAAAATCATCACTGAAGATCCTTTCTGTTTACGACATTGGAAAATAGCATTCCGTTAAGAAAAGACGCTACTTAAGTTAGAATGGCTTTTGTAAAGAGCATCTCTAAGTTAGATTTAAAGACAAAAAACAGGCTCACCCGAGCCTGTTTTTATTGTTTAGCCAAAATTCAGAGCTTATCTTTATCTGATGCGTTTTTTGACTGCTGAAATTCTTAGTTTTTCAAAAAATCAACCACTGTGTCGTAGATTTTGTCCATAGAATCAATTTCCATGATTTCCTGTGGGGTGTGCAAATCGCGTACATTGCATCCAACGGAAATGGCGTTAAGACCCTTTAGCTCACGTGACATCAAGCCACATTCCAAGCCTGCGTGAATAAGGGTGGGTTCAGTATCCTTGCCGCTTACCGTTTTAAATGATCTTTGCCAATTCTTTACAAGCGGAATATCCTTGTCACTTGCCCAGCCGGGATATCTTTCGTGGTGATAGGTTGTGCCGCCCACATCCTTTGCAAGGGCGTCAAGCTCTGCCATGCTTTCATCAAGCCTTTCTTCCAAGTAAGAGCGAGAGGAAAAGCCTATGGAAATATCATTTTCATTTGTTCTTATTCTTGCAAGATTACGTGAGGTTTCGGGCAAAATCGGCGGCTCGGTTCTATAGTAAAGCACCGCGTTTCTTACACTTAGCACATCGAGCATTTTTCCTGTGTCAATTTGAGAAATAGCTGAGGACGTGGTTATTTTTTCAGCCTTAACATATAAATTTTTGTCCTCATTAGCGCTCAAAAAGCTACGGGCGAAATCATTTACCCAACCAAGATCCAGCTCCTTTTCGGTGGCAATTACACATTCACATTCTCTTGGAATTGCGTTGTCCTTATCTCCACCTGTAATATATGAAATTCTGAACTTATCACTTTCGGCGATTTTGCCAAGAATTTTACCCATTACTATGTGAGCATTCAGCCTTCCCTTGTTAATATCCTCACCCGAATGGCCGCCGCAAAGACCGCCAAGGGTTATTTTGTAGCCGCTGAAATTACCGCTTTCCTTTGTTACGGGAACAGTCAGCTCCGTCCTGATTCCGCCACAGCAGCCGATAATTACAGTATCCTCCTCAGCAGAGTCAAGATTTATCATTCTGCGTGATTCGATTTTCGAGTAATCAAAGGCGGATGCCCCCTCAAGCCCAACCTCCTCACTTGACGTGAAAAGGCATTCCAATTTTGGATGTGACAATGCGTCGTTATCTAAAACAGCCAACATAATAGCAACGCCAAAGCCGTCATCTGCGCCTAAGGTTGTGCCGTTTGCGCGCAAAATGTTACCCTCCTGAATCAGCTCAATCGGGTCGGTTTCAAAATTATGGGCGGTACCATTGTTCTTTTCAGCCACCATATCTGTATGAGCTTGGAGCATTATCGGCTCTTCATTTTCCCTACCCTGTGTCGCATTTTTAACAATTAGAACATTGTTAACCTCGTCACGGTAGCAAAAAAGCCCCCTCTCCCTTGCAAAGGAAACAAGGTAATCCGCAATAGCCTTTTCGTTATGTGAGGCGCGTGGGATTTTTGATATTTTTTCAAAGTACATAAATGGGGCTTCGTTTTTTACGCCCTTAATATATTCAAGCATTTTTATTCTCCTTAGCTTTTGATATTTCTATTGTAGCACTATTTTTATTAAATTTGAATAGCTATGCAAAAATTTACAAAAAAGTCCCCACGCTTGTGGGGACAGTTTTTTCAATAAGCTATTGGTTATTACCTACATTTACAGCAACCGTACCGTTCAGGTAGCTAATATTTTTTCCGTCATAGGTGTACATAGTAAGAACAAACTCCTTACCGTTTTGCTCCTCTGTAACACCCAAAAGCTTGAAGTCAACATAATCGCGTTTGAATTTGTTCTGCTCAGCAACGATTGTTTTTTTAGCATTCTTTGCTACAACCTTACCGTTTTCAACAGCCAAAGGCTCATTTCCTGTTACGCTGACAGCAGATGCAACCAAGCCAAATTCAAGTGTACCGTACTTGAGATATTCTTCATATGCATTGTAATCTATCTTATATTCGATTGTAATGCTGTATTTACCTTTAACGTCCTTATATTGGCTGACAGATGTGCCAAGGCATTTGATAATTGG
The DNA here is from genome assembly GCA_015065005.1 of Oscillospiraceae bacterium. Taxonomy (GTDB): domain Bacteria; phylum Bacillota; class Clostridia; order Oscillospirales; family CAG-272; genus RGIG2000. The sequence goes on along the minus strand of SVRE01000065.1, from coordinate 2,664 downwards.
TGCAATTGTTTTTGTAACTACGCCTTCACCACACTCTTCTCTTGTACAAAAATCTCCAATGGAAATCTCAGACATAAAGTCCTTAACCACCACTGTTTCATTACCTGTTACAGCGTGATTGCCATCATAAAAGGCATCGCAGAAATTATAACCGTAAACTATGTAAACCTGCTTTGTGCTTTCATCATATGTTTTCTTGTCTGCCAAGTATTCATCATAAGAAATTATGTTAGCTGCCTTGAAGCCGCTGTTGTGAGCACCGTTTGTTTTGTCAAGTGTATTCTGAGCATCCTCTTGTGTGCCTGCGATAAACACCAGGTACTGTGTTGGTGTATCACGGAATGCCTCAGGGCCAAAGCCCATGCTAACTGTAGATGGGCAAATAATTTTTTCAAGCTTTTTACAGTTTCTGAAGAACTGATTCCACTGTACACTTATATCATAATCAAAATACGGATTCATGATATATGTTTTAATCTGTGAGCCTTGAATCTCGATAGGGCGATCCAATGTTTGTGGGCACCTCAAAACGCCGTTTGTTGCCTCTTGTGTAAGTGTACCGGCGTTACAGAAGTTGCACGCATTGATATACTCAAGCTGAGTATTTTCAAGGTTCCAGTACTGAACAATTTTTAAATTAGTCAAGCCCTCTTGACCTATATACTTCAGTGTTGATGGGAAAACTATACCGCGCATTAAGAGACAGCAGCCGTTTTTGTTACCAAAAAGCCAACCGTTTAACGCATCAATGTCAAGCTTTTCCATATTGAAAAGCACCAACTGTGAATTAATTCCTGCACACTCTATTTTAACACCGTCATCATAAATATCGATGTCCTTCAGAGTCTTTTGTGGGGAATTGCTGCCAAAGCCGCTACCACCGGCGCCAATATTGTACACTACATATACATCATTTGTAGCATCTGTCTGGTCAGCTCTTACATACTTAAGCTCCTCACCGTTCATATACCAAATAAGCGGATTGCCGTCAGTGTCTCTGATTGCAAGCTTTGTCACGTCATCATCTGCATAAATCCACTCGCCGTCCTTGTAGCTTGGCTCCGCTGCGCATACGCTGATTGCAAGAATGCAAGCAAGCACAGCCACCATAACACATAAGAGTAAAATTTTCTTTTTCATACCTATTCTCCTTTGTTGATCTACCTTCATTTTTAATGAAAACTAAATTATAAAGGCTTAGTCTGCTTTAGTCCTTGGGGTTCAAAGCCTCAATAAGCTCCAAAACCTTTGCCTTAGCTTCTTGTGCCGCAGTTTCGGGCTTTAGGTCAAGCTGGAAGGATTTGTCACGTGCGGAAAGCTCAACGCAGCCGCGCTCAAGGGTCCTTGGGCTGACAACCATTCTTACAGGAACGCCAATTAAGTCAGCGTCCGAGAACATAACGCCTGCGCTTACATTTCTGTCATCATAAATAACCTCAACACCAAGCTTCTTTAATTCCTCGTAAAGCTTGTCAGCAGTTGCCTTAACCTCAGGGTTATCAACGCGGATGGCGCAAAGGTGAACCTGCCAGGGCGCAATTGTAATCGGCCAGATAGGACCGAACTTATCATGGCTGACCTGGCAAACAGATGCCATAAGTCTGCCAACGCCTATACCGTAGCAGCCCATAATTGGGTATTGCAATTCACCGTTTTTGTCAAGATACTGCATACCCATTGATTCTGTGTACTTTGTACCAAGCTGGAATATATTACCAACCTCAATACCGCGCTTAATTGTAACAGAGTGCTTACCGCATACAGGGCAAATACCGCCCTCATAAGCCTTAGCAACGCTTACATACTCAACCTCTCCAAAATCACGCGCAAGGTTAACGCCCTTCAAGTGATAATTCTCCTCATTTGCACCGCAGATAAGGCTGTTAATGCCCTTCAAGGACTCATCAAAAACTACCGTTATATCCTTTGGCAAGCCCATAGGACCGATAAAGCCTGCGCAAACGCCCATATCCTGTGTTACAACAGCGGGGTGAACCTCAGCCTTCAAGTGATTTCTTAATTTTGTTTCATTAACCTCCAAGTCACCGCGAACAAACACGATAACCAAGGAATCATCAGCATTTCTTTGGTACAGTACCGCCTTGCAGGAATCCTTAGCCTCCTTGCCGAGGAAGGATGTAACCTCCTCAATAGTCTTTTGGTTAGGGGTGTGTACCCTTTCCATCTCCTCAATTTCACCGCTTACATTTTCAACGATACAGTCCGCAACCTCCATGTTGGAGCGGTAACCGCACTCGTCACAAATAACAAGGGTGTCCTCACCAATTTCGGTAAGGAGCATAAATTCGTGGGAAACACGTCCGCCCATCATACCTGAGTCAGACTTAACAGCAACAACGTTTGGCGCGCCGCAACGCTCAAAAATCCTTTCATATGCGTGATAGCAAACGTCATAGTACTTTTCCAAATCCTCGTGGGATGTATGGAAGGAATATGCATCCTTCATAGTAAATTCACGTGTTCTTATAAGACCGCCGCGTGAGCGTGGCTCATCACGGAACTTAGTTTGAATCTGGTAAATCATAAAAGGATACTTCTGGTAGCTTTGCGCCGCATCCCTTGCAAGATGAACCGCCGCCTCCTCATGTGTCATACCCAATACCATGTCAATACCGTTTCTGTCCTTAAAGCGCAAAAGCTCAG
>SVRE01000064.1 GCA_015065005.1 Oscillospiraceae bacterium | reverse complement strand
TAGGTAATTCCGTTCTGTTTAATGTACTTTTTCATTTTATTGCACCTTCCTTTCATTCGGTGCTTTAAGTGTACTATAAAGACGGAAAATCTGCAAATGTGCAAAAAAGAAAAATACGAGAAACACCGAAATGTTCTCGTATCTTTCTTTGCCTTCGCAATGCTCGTAGTTCTTAATTCTTGAAAACTGTCCTTAAGGGTACGAAGCATTTGAGTTGGTCTTTTTGTTATTAAGGTGCAAAAAAACGTAAACCGAGGGTTCGGTTTGCGCGGATAGTACTGCTTTGCTGATTACATACGTAGCTTAGTTGCGATTACATGCACGGCTTTGTCGTGATTACATTCAAAGCTAATGTTATATCATTGTCAATTAATGATGTATCGCTTTGCGAAATGATATTTTTCGCTACTCTCAAAATGATGTTACTCCACTTCGTATCGTAATGATGTAATGTTTGCCCTTAATGTGCCGATAGGCACACATCATTAGCGAAGCAAGCATCATTAGGCTAAGCCGTCATCATTTGCCATAGGCAAACATCATTCTAAAAGAAAAGACTTGTCATACAGACAAGTCTTTTCTTTTTGTTGGGGTGGATGATGAGATTCGAACCCACGGCCTTCAGAGCCACAATCTGACGCTCTAACCAGCTGAGCTACACCCACCAAAGTACGCTCTCCGTATAGGAGAGTAATATAGCCTTACCGCTATGGGCAAGACCCCTAACCACTGCTTAGTGGTTGGCGTACCCGGAGGGATTCGAACCCCCGACCTACTGCTTAGAAGGCAGTTGCTCTATCCGGCTGAGCTACGGGTACATAAAAATGGAGCGAGTGATGGGAATCGAACCCACGCGACCAGCTTGGAAGGCTGGAATTCTACCATTGAACTACACTCGCATTTATTCTTTCTTTTTGCCTTAATATAATAGCACACCAAAGTGGCTTTGTCAATACCTTTTTGGATTTTTTTGAAATTTTTTTAAAACCTTAAATTTAGCTTGTTTTATTCGACTTTTTTGGTTAAAATTTACTCCTCACAGCTATGTGTGAGGAGTAGATTTTACAGATTTTCCAAGAATTTGCCAAGCTTATGGGCTAAGATTGCGTGGCCCTTATCGTTGGGGTGGAGCCCGTCTGTGGTGTACTCCCTATATTGCTCGGGAGTGTTGCCGCAAAGCTCCCCTGCTGAAAACAGGTCAAGCACGGGAACGGAATAGTATTCGCAAACATCCTTAACCGCCTTTACGTAGTCCTTTAAGGGTCTTTGCTCTACCCCGTCAGGCTTCCAGGTGCCTAAGCCACCGTTTTCGTTATGCCTATGCAGAGGCGTTATAAACACAATTTGCTTATCGTAATACCTTTCAATCAAGGTTCTTATAAGAGTATGCACTCCGCCATAGAAGGTATGCATATCCATATTGTCAATTGTTCCCAAGGGTGCTTGGCCTGAGCCAAAATCGTTTGTGCCGCCAAAAACAACAACCACGTCAGCATCCTTATCCATCTGAGCAGCACGAAGAATAAAATCACGGTCACGAATAAGGCTTGTTATCTCTGTTTGGCGAGCTATTCTTGTGCCGCCCTCTCCGTAATTCCTTGCTTCAGCCAAGCCGTATTTTTCCTTTATAATGCTATGGAAAATTGCCTCGTTACAGCTTGTGCCACAGCCCTGGGTTATACTGTCGCCCAAGAAATTTATTTTCTTTCCTTTTAACTCCATTATAAATTCTCCAAGAACTTTTGTAGCTTATGCGCTATTATTTTTTGTCCGTTATCGTTTGGGTGAAGTCCGTCCGGCATATGGTTTTCGCACCAAGCCCAAACGCGGGCGGGCATACCGCTTTCCCTGAACATATCAAGAACAGGGATTGAATAAAGCTCACACACCTCTCTTATGGCATTTACAAAGTCGCAAAGAGGTCTTGCGTTTGGATTTTTTTCCTCTAACCTTTTATTGTAGTCAAGCTCCTCATTTAATCTGTGCAGGGGTGTCATAAAAACAATTTGCTTATCGGGATAATTATTAATTAAATAAAGGCAAAGGGTTTTCAATGCCCCGTAAAAGGTATATACGTCACTATCTCCCATTTTGCCAAGAGGGATGTTACCGTGGCCGAAATCGTTTGTACCGCCGAAAACAACAACCACGTCAAAATCCGAATCCATTCTTTCAGCGCGCATATTAAAGTCCTCATCCGAGGGGTAACCCTGTGGGTTATGTATCCTTGCAATACGGCTGCCGCCCACACCGTAGTTGCGTGCTTCGGCTAAGCCTAAGCTCCTTTTTAATATATTGGGATAGATGTTTTCGGGATTTTCCACCCTATGACCCTCAGTAATGCTATCACCAATAAAATTTATCTTCTTTCCTTTTAGCTCCATTATAAATTCTCCAAAAACTTTTGCAGCTTATGCGCCATTATTTCGTGGCCTAAATTATTTGGGTGAAGTCCGTCCGGCATATATTTATCGCACCATATCTGCATATTGCCGTACATACCGCTTTCCTTGTACATATCAAGGACAGGAATTGAATAATGCTCACACACCTCTCTGATTGCCCTTACAAAGCAAACCAAATCTCTTGATTTATCGTTGCCTGCAAATGCCTTTTCCTCCATCCTGTGAATCGGAGTCATAAACACTATTGTTTTACCTGTATATTCCTTAATCAGATATTGGCAAAGATTGTGCATACCGCCGTAAAATGTATGTATGTCCCGGTTATCAAAGTCACCCAACGGAATTGTACCGTGACCGTAGTCATTTGTGCCGCCGAAAACGACAACCACGTCAGCATCCTTATCCATATCGGGTGCGCGAAGGTTGAAATCCTTATCAAAGGGGTCATCTGTTATAACAGGAAGCCTTGCAATTTTTGTGCCGCTTTTACCATAGTTGCGCGCCGCGGCAAGGCCTACGCTTTCCTTTAATAATGCGTGGTAGGTTTTACTTGAATCACTTGTACCAACGCCCTCTGTTATACTGTCACCTAAAAAATTAATCTTTTTTCCTTGAAGTTCCATTTTTATCTCTCCTTGAGCATTTATTAAGTCTATTTTAACAATATTTACTTAATTATTCAAGGGTTTTGGCTAAATTTTAAAACAAAATGGGAAATGTAAACATTAATTCCTTAAGTCTTGAATAGATTTCCATTGTTTGTGACACGGGTAACGGGTTTTCTCCGCTTCCGCACTCCAGCGTAAATGACGGCTTGTTAAATTCCTTTATAAACCAATCCGTAAGGCCGCCGTAAGCGCTTTCCCCCTCTGCCCGGGATAGCTTATAGCCTGTGAGCCTGCTGATTATTTTGCCGATATGCTCTCCCTTGTCAGGTGTAATTTCCTTTGATTTAAAGTATATTTCCTCTCCTTGAGTGTGCAGTGTCAGAACACCCTCAAGCTCATCTGCATTGTACCTTATAAAATTGCAAAGGGCGCTTACCTCCGGCTCGCTCTCAGGGTATTCTCCGCTATACCTTGTTTTTCCGTTTGATATACCCCTTTCCCTCTCTATTTCCTTATACTCCTCAAAATAGGCATTATAGTTGTGGTTAAGGTCAACGCCGCGCCCGTTTGCGCTCCAGGTTGAAAAATCCTGTGAGGCGTTATATGCAATTATCCTGTCCTTTATGGGGTTATCCTCCTTGATTCCGTTAAGCCTGTACTCCACCCCGTCCGGATTGAGCATTGGCACTATGTAGATTTTCCGCATTTTAAACAGATATCTTAAATTGATTTGATATATTTGTGCAAAGCGGTCAAAGGCGTTTAAATAATCCTCAATGAAATTTAAAAGAACCGAGGTGCATATATTTTCGCTTGCGTGGTGAGTGGACACGTACAAAACGCTTTTCTGCGCCGTTTTGTCACCCAATGTAACAAGCGGTATCGCCCTGCCGAATACACTTTCCCCTATGTATGAAACAGACATTTCCCTGTGGTTTTCCTGTAAAACATTCAACCTTTCCATTAATTTTGAATGGTCAAGCTCCCTTGTAAACTCCATATTTCTCTCCTTATGTGATTTTTTTATGAAAATTTATAGTTTTTTAATATTTTGTCTTCTTTTTTTACAGTTTTTATGATACAATAAGATAGATTAAATTTAGGTAGGTATTTATGAAAAAGAATTTTTTTAAGTTTTCTCTGACTCTAAATATCGCTTTTGCTCTTCTGGCGGTTGTTTTTACACTTGTTTTTTACTTCTCGTCAACTAATATTGTAGAGGGCGAGGCTTTTCTTGACTTCCTTTACTACGTAAAGACCTTTTTCGATTTGCTGGCGGTATTTGTAGGCTACACAACAATTATTTATGCATTCTCACAGTTTGATTTCAAAAACGGATTGATTTCTATCGGTACGTTTTCCGTTTCTTACTTAATTTCCTTTGTATTTTTGGTTGTTGGCTCTTGCCTTGACAATACATCCGCATTTACTGTAGATTTCTTGGTTTACGTAATATATTATTCATTCGGTCAAAGCTTTATTACTCAAATGGTGCCTGCGCTTTTGATTGCACTGATTACCTACAAGCTGACAAGAAACGGAACACAAAAAATCAAGAGCCTTTTCTCCTGGACCAATTCAATCCAAAAGGCTATGATTATAACAACACTTGTGGTTTTCGGCTTGAACCTTGTAACCCATACGGGATTTACCATGCTGCCAAGCCTTATTTCGGAGCTTTCCGACTACGGTTCAATTACCGCTGACCATTTGACTGCTATTATTGTTTCCTATGTGGAAATTATAGTTTTCTACCTTGTTATGCAATATCTTATTTATTTCTTTGTGTATAAGCTGTACCACAGCTATGTTATCAGTCGCACAAAGGACACAGTTAAGGAGAATATATGAAAAAAAGAATAATTTGCTTCGTGCTTGTTATTGTTTCCTTGCTTGCAGCTTGCTCTTGCTCCTGCGTCAGAGGTAACAGCAAATACGATTATGATGATTTAACCGAATACATTAAGCTTCCAAACTACAAAAATCACGAATACTCCTTAAAAGAGGATGACCTTAAGCTGGCAATCGGCACTTACCTTATGCAGTATGCATCTGAATACACCATTAAAAGAGGTGACAGGGTTAATGTTGATATCAGATTTTTCAAATTAAAGGCTCCCGGTGTCAGCATAAAGGCAGAGGAGATTACAGAGCTTTTCCAGGATGACATCTGGCTTGAAAATGTTGCAACACCTGACTCCCAGGGCAAATACCAGATTTCATACCAGATTGAAAACGGCATAATCGGTACTAAGATTAACGGCAAGGCAATTAACAAGCAATATACCTTGGCTGATGATTTCTTTGTTGAAGAATACCGCGGCACAGAGGTTTTTGTTGATATTACCGTAAATAACAAGCAGGCTGAGCGTGGGGATGTTGTAATGGCATCCTACACAGGCTACTACCTTAATGATGACGGAACCATTATGCAAGAGGAGGGAAAGGACAAAACCTTCGATACCTCAGACTCCTCAGCATTCTTTATTGGCGCGCATTTAGCTATTGATGATTTTGAAAACGGTCTTATCGGTGCGACAATCGGTGAGGAAAAGGATATTTACGCAACCTTCCCAAGCGATTATGAGCCTGTGGCTGACTTAGCAGGCAAAAAGGTTTTATTCAAGGCTAAGATAAAGAGCTTTTACACTGCGCCAACCTATGATGATTCCTTTGTTCAAACATATTTTGTAGGCTTTAAAACCACTAAGGAATTTGAAGAAGCCCTCAAAAAGGAATATACCTTGACAATAGTTTACGAGTATATTTCAGAAAATTCAGAGATCTTTGAATATCCAAAGGCTGAATACAAGGCGGCTGAAAAGCAGCTTATCGAAATTGAAGGCTCCTTTGCCTCCAATATGAATACAACCCTTGACAAATATCTGCAATCCACCTACGGCATGACACGTGACGAGTATATTAAGTCAAATATGAAAACCGAAATGATTTTCTACTCCTTACGTAATATGATTGGTGCTTCAATTGAGCCAACCGAGGCTGAGATGAGTGCCGCAAGGGACAATTTAATTGCAGACTACAAAAACCAGTATATGCAAAATGACGGCTTGACCGAAAGCGCTGCCCTTGCTACCGCTAAGGATATGGTTGATGCCTTGGGCGAGTCCTACATTTACGAAAATGTGCTTTATTCCAAAATCGACAACATTGTTCCTACACAGGTAAAGGTTACACTTGTTCCTGCTGTATATGATGATTATGTGTTCGATGCACAGACAAAGTAGGATTTGACTGACATATCAGTACTTAGGCTTTTAACTCCCGGTTCGCCTATACTATTAAAAAAATCACCGCAAAGAGATTTCTCTTTGCGGTTGTTTTTATTTGCGCTTGCTATGGTCTGTTTCCAAATAATATGTAGCCTCCATATCGGCTGTTGATAAGGCAAATGCAAGGGGAAACATTTCAAAGGCTTTGCTTACGGAATTTGTTGCAATACTGCTCTCCACATTGGAATAGCCCATATGGTATCTTATGGCAAAGGCTTCCTCCCTTGTCAGCTTCATAAACGGGGTTATCATATATACGCTTTTTTCTCCGTGACCGTATGGCAGGGAGTCATCAAATTCAAAATAAGGAACCTTTTCCCACTGACCCTGCTCATTCTTTGCGTTGCGGTAGCTTGTCTTATACACATTCATTTTGCAAAGGTCGTGCAAGAGTGAAACAATGGCAATACTCTCCTCACTGTAATTAAGCCCGTATTTTTCCTTGGCAACAGGTCTGTCAAGATAAGCACACAGACAATCGTAAACATTCAACGAATGCTCACAAAGCCCACCCTCGTATGAGCTATGATATCTTGCACTTGCAGGTGCTGTAAAAAAGTCAGAGGAGGCTGAGCAGATAAAATCAAGAAGCTTGTCTGCGCCCTCTCTTTTGATTTTGGACTTAAATATCTCTATAAATCTATCTCTGGCATTCATTTTGTTTTTCCTCCATTAATTCCCCTATCATATCAGCTATCCTGTCACATTGATGCTTTGCCGCAGCCTTTACACTGTCAACAGCATTGGAAACCGCATAGCCGCAAAATTCCTTAATCATTAAAATATCATTTACGTTATCCCCTACCGTATATATTTCGGGGCTGTCAAACATCTTTGCATATTCATATATTCCTGTCACCTTTGATGTGTTGGCAGGTGGCATATCAACGCTCCAGCCGTTTCTGTGGGCGCTGATTCTATCACTATAATTTTTCACCACGTAATCTGCAAACTCCTGTGCCAGCTCATCACTTGGAAATGTGCAGTTAGCATGGGTAAATTCCTTTAAAATTGATAAATCGTAAGGGATTTTACCAAGTGTATCCACATAACATTTATTAAACACGTCACTAATTGCAAAAAATGTGGTTTTAAGCTCAAATGCCTTTTTTATCAAATCATCAAAGAAGGTGCCTATTTTGCCCTTTTTTGAATAAAGCACATCACCCTCACCGCTTCTTATAAAGCCGCCTGTACAGCTTATTACAAAGTCAAACTCAAAGCCGTCCCCTTGTCTTATCCATTGCGAAAGCTCCGCATCTCTGCCTGTGACAATACCGAATTTATTACCCGCTTGGCGGAATTTCTTTATAGCATCCTTGTCCTCTTGGCTGATTTTACCCTTGTAATTTATTGTTCCATCAAAATCACTTGCTATTATTTTCATAGATTTAATTTATCTAACTCCGTTTCATTAATTACATCAATACCGTTATCCATCAAAAGCTGAGCGCACACACCGTTGCCAGCCTTCAAAGTTTTTGTATATGTGCCATCATATATAAAGCCCTTGCCGCATGACGGACTGCGTGCCTTTAAAATTGCGGCCTCGCAACCGTTTTCAAGGGCGATTTTCAAGGCAAGCTCAGCACCCCTTTTGTATTCATACGTAACGTCTGTGCCGTCAACCATCAAAACCCTGTCCCCCACAATTTCGCTTGGCTTACGGGGAGTCGGAAGCCCACCCAAAGCCTCAGGGCACACAGGAATATATGCACACTTGCTTATCGCTTCAATAACGCCACTGTCAGGCTTTGAGCAACCGTCATATCGACAAGCCGCACCTAAAAGACACTCACTTACCAATATTTTTTTCATATCAATTACTCCTTTTTGATATTTTATCATATATATTGCTCTTTTTCAAGGCTTTATGGGTGTCTTATTGACTTTTTCATCATATTATGATATTATATTTAATATACTATTTGCCATAATGGAGGTGCTTTTTATTATGGGTGAATTATTTATGCTCCTTTATATTTTGTTGGCAGCATTTCTTGGCTTTATTATCGGCCTTGAACGTAAAATGCGCCTGAAGGAAGCGGGAATACGTACACACACTATTGTTTGTATGGGTGCGGCGCTTATGATGGTTATCAGTAAATATGGCTTTGGCCCTGAAGCAGATACAGCAAGGGTGGCGGCGCAAATTGTTACCGGAATAGGCTTTTTGGGCGCAGGCATGATTGTATATAAGCAGCACGAGGTTAAGGGACTTACAACTGCGGCAGGCATTTGGGCAACAGCAGGTGTAGGTATGGCCTGCGGCGCTTCACTGTACATAGTTGCAATTGGTGCTACAGCTATTCTGGTTGGATTCCAATTCCTTTTCAGATTGAAAATTCCACCGTTCAAGTCCAAAAAATCCTTCTCTATCAAAATCAAATTCAAGCAAGAAAATGAGGCAAATAAGAGAATCAAGGAAATTTTCGGTGTTGACAGATTTAACCATTTAATTATCGAAAGATGTGATAACTGTATTATTTACAGCGCTATGCTTAATACGGTTAAGGAGCTTTCCTCCACACAGTTAAACAACATAATTTGCTCAAACGATTTTATTTATTCTATTGAAAGATGCGATAATGAATAATTTTTAAAAGGTGTGCTTACTCAGCACACCTTTTTCCGTTAAGATAGTATTCCAAAAGCTCCTCGCCCTTATATGTCAGCTTTAAGGAAAAAAACTCTTCCCTTGTGTCGAGAAGATTTAAAAAAACTAAATCTCCATTCCACATATTAAGGCCTTTTACTTCGTTTTTGTCAATCCAATGTAGCTTACCCTCGTTACACTCACCAACGGTACCGTAAAAGGTATCACAGGTAAACAGGTGCATCTGCTCTGACTCATACTCGTCAGAATCAAAGGTGACAACCCCGCGGTATTTGGGGGCTACAAGCTCCAAGCCTGTTTCCTCCTTCACCTCGCGAATAACGCAATCAAAGGGGCTTTCCCCCTCCTCAAAATGACCGCCGATGCCCATCCATTTGCCGCAGCTGCCGTCATTTTTCTTATTTGAACGGTGGAGCATTAGATATTTATTGTCCTTTTCAATATAACAAAGAGTTGTATTTTTCATTTCAACCTCACCTTTAAATATCAGCTAAAATAGGCTGTTGCAAGCGCAACAGCCCATTTAGTTTGTTACTTTGATGATATATCAGAATAGGATTTACCTGTTACTGTATCTACCAAGCCGTCTTCAACGTACTGAACCTTAGTACCGTCAAAAACATATGCTACAAAAACAACTGAAGAGTTCTTTGTTGCATCAGTAATTCCGTTAACCTTGATATCAAGATAATTTGTCTTCAACATTAATCTGTTGAACAATACCTTTTCACTTGTACCAACAAGGCTTCCGTTTTCAACCTTAAGTGGGCTTAATGCACCGCCGCCTGCATTACCAGCCATAACTATACCGTAGGTAAGCTTTTCATCTACGTATGCCTGATAATCTTCAATTGCCTTAAGGTTAAGCTTGTAACCGTGTGTCATAGAAAGCACTGTGCCGTATTCAGGAACAGAATAGCCCAGGCTTACGATAAGCGCAGCTGCTTCCTCCTCATAGTAACCCTCAGCATTGTTACATACAGTACATGTGTACTGTGAAATGCCCACCTGTGCAATACCGTTTGGATATGCCACAGTTATAAAGTCACCCTTTGTATGACCGAGAGCAGGAATTGTTTCTACTACGTATGTGTCAACACGTGCAGCCTCAGTGTCAGCCTTTATGTTGTGCTTGTTTTCGTAAACATTAATGCTAAGCTCTTCTCTGTACACAATACCGCAACCGCAGTCAGCAGCTACCCAGTTTGTGCCACCAGGTATTGTACAGGTAGGATCGCTT
>SVRE01000063.1 GCA_015065005.1 Oscillospiraceae bacterium | reverse complement strand
AGAATTTGCCTGAAAATTCCAAGGTTGGCGTTGTTTGCTTCGGTAAGGACTGTAAGCTTAACACGGCGCTTGGTGGAGAATTCAAATCCGTCAAGGAGTCTGAAATAGATGTAAGCGCTACCGATATAACATCAGCCCTTGATTATACAGCCACGCTGTTTGCCAATGATACAATAAAGAGGATTGTATTGATAACGGACGGAAAGCAAACACTGTCAAAGCAATCGGGTAGCCTGGCAAGCACTATTGGCTCCCTTGAAGCAAGGAATATTTATGTAGATGCCATTTATATTGACAGCAATTTAAAGGCAGGGGAAAAAGAGGTTCAGATCAGCAGTGTTGAGTTCAACCCTTCAACCTATATGAATAAGGAAAACACTCTTAAGGTGTTGATACAGTCTAACACTGAGTATATTCCCGAACCTGATAATACAAAGGATAAGAATGATGCATTTATCCGACTTTATGATAAAGACGGTACATTGAAGGCAGAGGTGTCAAAGCCGCTTCAAAAGGGCTTTAACTCCATTGTAATTGATTTGGATACAAGCGTAGCGGGTGTTACCGATTATAAGCTTGTTATTGAAGCAAATCATGATACAAATGCTGAAAATAACCAAATTACATTTACTCAGAATGTTAATGAAAAGCTTAAGGTTTTGCTTGTATCAGAAACCGCATCGGACCTTGAAAAGGCAACATCGTTATACGGTAACGATGCTGAAATATATGCTCCTCTTCTTTTGAGAAAAAAGGAGCCTGTACCGTATAGCCTTGAGGAGCTTTGCAAGTATGATGAGTACATAATTTCCGATATTGATATAAAAACAGTTGCAAATGCCACTGCTTTTATGGCAAACGTTGATATTGCCGTTTCAAAATTCGGTAAAAGCCTTATCACAGCAGGTAATACATTTGTACAAAACCAGGATGATGAGTTTTACAAAAGCTTTGAGGATTTAATGGCGGTTAACTACGGTAATACCCAGGATGAAGCGAAGCTTTACTGTATTGTAATTGACTCCTCAAGAAGTATGCAGGATTCATCTCAGCTCATAATGGCAAAGGAATCTGCAATTCAGCTCTTGAGTCTGATGTCACCTGCAGACTCCGTAATGCTTATCTCCTTCTCGGGAGATGTATATCTTGAGCTTGGTGTAACATCGGTTGCATATAAGGAAACCGTTATTGAAAAAATAAATTCGATTAAGCCAACACAGGGTACAGTCCTTGGTGCGGGCTTACGCGCGGCATATGACCAAATGGTGGACCAGCCCTTCTATCAGAAGAGGGTATTGCTAATCAGTGACGGACGCTCATACGTGTCAGCAAGCGAGAGTGATAATCCGTTACAGGCGGCAAGTGACCTATACAAAAAGGGCATTATAACCTCTGTTATCAACACAAACAGCCCCGTTGGTGAGCCTTTGCTTAACAGAATTAAGAATGCGGGCAGGGGTGAGTACTATTTTGTCACAAGCCCGGAAAAGGTTAAGGACATTGTTTCAACCGATATTGCAGACGATTTGACTGAAACTGTAATAGAAAAGGATTCCCGCGTTATTATCGAGGAATATAATGACCCGTTGGTTGCAGGCATTGCAGCTCTTCCAAACATCAGCGGATATTATTACTGTCAGGCAAAGCCGTCAAGCGATGCAACGGTGGTTTTAAGCGCCGAATACAAAAAATCAATCAATGATACGATTTACGTTCCTATTTATACATATTGGAACTACGGTAACGGTAAGGTTACCTCAATCGCTACAACATTTTCAGGCCCTTGGGTTGCAAATTGGAATGATGATGAAAACGCACAAGCTGTTTCAAAAAGAATTTTGACCACCAATATACCTGATGAAAGAATTGATTATCCCTTCAATATTGATATAAGCACAGATGAAACCGAAACATCTATTGAGGTGCTGCCCGGTGAAATCAACCCGGACATCTTTGTTGATATGGAGATAATCGCCCCATCGGGAGACAGCCAGACAACGAGGCTTTATTATGATGCAGGCAGCTATCGTTACAGCTTGCATACAGGTGAGGTTGGTAAATATACCGTAAAGGTGAGCTACGTGTTTGGTGAAGAAACCTTTGATGCAACAACAAGCTTTGATATTTCATATTTACCGGAATACAATAGCTTTGAGCTGTTTGATTCATCCTCCCTTTACAGCTCCATTGGAAACAGTGGCAGCGTCAGCGAAAATGGCGAATTGAAAATTGAGAATGATGAAAACGAGGTTGAATCATATATCTATTACTACACAGTGCCTCTTATGATAGCGGCGGTTGCACTTTATGTAATTGATATTATAATAAGGAAGCTAAAATGGAGCGATATTAAGAGCTTGTTCAAAAAAAGTAAAGCGGGAGGTAAGGCATAATGAAAAGAATAATTGCAATTTTGTTAGCTGCAATGACCTTGCTTTCCCTCGTTGGATGCGATACGGGCAACGGCGCAGGCAGCTCCCAAAGCAGCACGGAAAGAACTGATGCATCAAATCAAGGCAGCACTGTTGATAAGCCGGATGTACCCGATGGCCCGGATGTTCCCGATGGCCCGGATGTTCCCGGCTCAACCACAGGCTCAAGCTCTGTTGGCTCCGGTAGCGTTGATAAGCCACCGGTTGATGATGAAGGCACGGTATTTAAGGTATATCTTGAATATAACGGTGACCCGTTTGCTGTTTCTTCCTCAACGCCGATTGTTGTAACATGGAATGACGGTATCAATTATGCAAGTGCTGAGGTTGACGGAAACGGTATTGCTTCAATCACAGGCTTGGACGGTGACTATTCCGTTACATTGAAAAATCTCCCCGCAGGCTACACATATAACCCGAATATTTACAGTGCAACAAATGACAACCCGGAAATTACAATAGATATATACAAGCTTGGCTCCACAAACGGCACGGGAGTCAGCGAATATAAGCGTAAGGTTCTTACAAAGACAAGTATGTACAGGGCTACGCTTACAAATGATGCCCATAAGATTTTCTTTGAATTCAAGCCGGAAAAAAGCGGTACATATTCAATAGAATCCTGGGTTTCCTGTGTGGATGATAAAATCAATCCAAAGATAGATGTATATACAAGCAGCTTTGCGGCGCCTATATATCTTTATACATTGGACACAGGCGGAGCTGAGGGCAAAAACTATACAAAGAACTTCAAATATGAGGTTGAAATTGCTGAAGAAATGATATCAAACGGCGGACAGGTAGTATTCATTTTTGCGATATACACAACTGCAAGAAACGATAAATATTACCCCGTTGATGTTGATTTTGCTGTTCAGTACGAGGGCGGATTTGAATTAGAGCGTTCAAATGCCGACTATATGGTCCCCAATGAGCTTTATCTTATAATGGCAGAAAAGCTCAAGGAAATGAAGGGAATGTCCCGTGATGACTTTATGAGCAGCTACGGTGTTATCGGTATGGAGGATGAGTACGGTAAGGCTTATGATGAACTGCAAAAGCTATCGTCAAATAAGCTGAGTGACGGTCTTTCCATTAACATATTCTTAAATGAAAATTCTGTTCTTCGGGGTCCGGCACTTTCTTACTTAAACAGCCATTTTAACAAGTATTATAACGATATAGCAGGTAAGACCTGGCACAATCCATCCACAATGATTAACGGCAGTGCCGTGTTCATAGGAACTGACTACCGCTATAATGAAAAAACAGGCTTCTACCACAAGTATAATGAAAGCTTATATACAGACACCTCCGAGGAGGGATATGGCTTTGGCTACGGACCTATTCTTTATGCGGATATAACAAGCGCAACAAGAACAAAGGTTCTTGATACATCATTTACTATGGTGGAATATATAGGAAATAAGGCGTTGACCGTTTCTAACGGAAAGGAAAACTATAAGTTCTTTATAGAAAGCTATGCGGCGGCACAGCAAATGTGCAACCAGGTGCTTGGCGGAGGTATTGAATGCTCCAAGGACTATGAGGGGCTTTTGGGCTATGCATCAATTGTCAATTCTGACGGTGCAGCACCCGTCACACAAGAGCTTATGGAATTTTTGCAAAAGTATTCCGTAAACCAGGTGCTATTTATGGACGGTGACGGATGGGCGGAAAACGGTGATATCCCCTACGAATCAACAGAAAATGACCAGTGGCTTTTCGCCTGCGGTTATTACGAATAATGTAAACACATAAGAAATTTAATTTATTATTACAAGGAGGCTAAAATATGAAAAAGCTTTTATATTTAGCACTATGTATAGTTCTCTTATTGGGAATGATTTCTTGCTTTGTTGCTTGCGGCGATGATGAGGAGGAACCGGCACCAACACCAAGCGGAACTGACAACTCAACAGGTAGCAGTAAGCCATCCACAGAAAGCTCCGGAAATAACAGTGGAAACAGTGGAAGCAGTGGAAGCAGTGGAAATACAGACACAAGCACCGGCGGCTCGGGTACAACTGACTCAGGTAAGGATGACCCGGGCAGTGAGGATTCCGGTAACGGCGGCTCGGGTAGCACAGATGAGGAAAAGCCACCGGAGCATACCCATACATTTGCAAGCGAATACTCTTATGATGAAATCAATCACTATTATGCCGCAACATGTGAGCATACAAATGAAAAAGCAGGCACAGAGCCACACGCCCATGACGTTTATACGGGCGAATGTAAGTGCGGACACAAGGTTACAAATCTTTTTGAAAACGCAATCAATGTTATCCTTGCAAACAGGGGTAGTGTTACAAGCGGTTCATCTATTTACAAGTATTCCTTTGTTGAAATGAATACCCAGACAACAATTACAACAGGGTATAAGTTCTATGAGGACTATTTGTATGTAAGAGACCTTAGCGACTATACAAATGAGTATTATTACGCAGTTGACAGTAAGGACAACAGTATGTTCAGCGTTATTGTTCAATCCTCAACAGGTAATTCTACAGCGGTTGTTCTTAACAAGGATGCAAGCGTTGACAACCTTAAGGGTGCTGAGTTCAATCTAAGCTGCATAGAAGAGGGAGATACAATTGTTTACGGTGCTGAGGAGCTTGTAAATTATTTCTATCAGCTTGCCCTTGCAGAAGGCACACAGGATTTGGTTACCGAGATTAAGGACGGCGTATTTGCAATCAGCTTTGTAACCTGTGCAGTGGGTGATCAGGCAGATCTTTATAATATCGGTGTTGGCTTCGGCATTGATAAGGAAACAAATACCTTGTCCGCTGTAAGCATTATGATTGATAAGTACGACAGCGAGAAATACGAGCTTGTTGACAACAAGTATGTTTTGGTGGAAAATGTACAACCGCTTTATAAGTATAACTATACTATTAAGCAAAGCACAGAAGAAATCGAGTACGTAGAAAACCCATATGACCCTGATAAGGCTAAGGTTGACAGCTTGGTTGTTAAAAATGACAAGGGTGAAAACATTGAGGATATCACATACTACTTGCCTGACGGCGGTGGAAAAGTAGAGCTTTTCTTAAGTGATGTTACACCAAGCACAGCAATGCTCGGGCTTTGTGAAAAGGATATCAGAATTGTTGACAAGGCAACAGGAGAGGAAATAACAAAGCCTTATACATATTTTGACCCGACAAAGAATTCCTTACTGTTCAGCTTGAACATACCGGGCTCTTATACAATGACAATAATTGTTGATGGAAATGAATATACAACAGATGTTGAGGTTGCATTAAGAAAGCCAAATATGATTTCCAGCCAGGTATATAACTCTTCCATTTCCGAATTTGAGAATTATAGCGTTACAACAGTATATTGCGGCTCACCGCTGTACTTTAAGTCGCTTGTTCCACAGTACTGTGACGGCTCATATAAGGCAACCTTTATTGGAGACGTTGATGAAGCAGTTGCAACAATCGTTGACGGAGAAATTAACGGAAACGCAGTTTCTGTATTCACAGCAAATCAGGTTGGTACATACAAAATCAAAATTGAATCAACTGTAATGGAAAACAAGAGCTGTATTTTCACAGTAAATGTAGTAGAAGCACCTTCAGTTGATAACATTCTTTGCGGAACATATATGGGTGTTGATGCTGATGGACAGTCAACAGTTAACTTGACCTTTGATACAGAGAATTCCACTATTGAGGTTGATTTGACCGAGTATGGCTTTACCACAAAAGAGGTTATTTCATACACCTATAAGGACGGTAAGCTTACATACGAATATGTAAGCGGAGATAATTTTGTTACATCCTTCTATATGACAGAGGGCTTTGAGCTTGTAATTGTCGTATATGATGATTATACATTCTTGCTCGAGTCAACTACAGAGGTAATAGAAACCGTTGCAACAGGTACCTTTGTTCTCGAAGGCGGAGAGCTTGCAGGCACATATAAATTTGAGCTTTATTCCAATGATGTATTTGCCTTCTATAAGGGAGAGGAGCTTACAACAGAATTTTCTCTCGTTATAAAGGATGGCGCATATATGTTCAAGCTCAAGGACGGGGCAGAGCAAAAGCTTATTAAGCTTGAGGGCACAGCAGGAGAGCTTGACGGTAAGTATAAGACAGAATCATCATCTGTTAATATTACAATTACAGAGGATGTACCGGAGCCTGTTGTTTTAGAAGGAACACTTCATTTGACAGACCGTGCAACAGGAAACACAGAAAACTCCTACACAGGCGATTATGCATTTATATGCACAGACGGTGTGTTCACATTCTATAAAGATGGGGAAGTATGTAAAGATATTTCTCTTACTGTAAACAACGGAATTTACACCTTAAAGTTCCCATCTGTAGCTTCCGGATGTACGCTTGTAAAGACCAAGGGTGAAGATGACAGTATCGAGGGTACATATGATGCACAAATGGGTATTGGTCTCTCCATAGGAACTGTTGAAATATCACTTAAGGTGGAGGAAGAGCCAAAGCCTGATGAATACACAGCGAAAAAGGGTGTTAACCACATTGCAATTAATAATGCAGAGCTTGGAGCAATTGTTACATTTACAGCGCAAACAGCCGGCAAATACAGGTTCCTCCCAATGTACGGTGAAGACAATCTTGTTATGTGTCGTTTGACCGAAACAGGAAAAGAGTCTCTTGCATTACCTTACGAGATAGAGCTTAAGGCAAATGAATCAATCGTATTTATGGTTTATACAGTTAATAATCAATCAGATGTTGTTGGCATTGTAATTGAAGAGATTGAAAATAAGCCACCTGTAGTAGAACTACCGGATGATGAGCTTTAATGCTTAATTGAATAAAGAAAGCACCGAGAAATCGGTGCTTTCTTTTGTGCATAATTAACAAAAATGATGAAAAGTAACTTTTAGCTTTGAATAACATTGACAAAAAAATATGTTACGTGCTATAATATAAAAAAAAGAGAGGAGAGATTTAAAATGAAAAAGAAATCAGCAATGCTAATTACGGTAGTAGTTCTGTCTTGTTTATTCGTTTTAATGCTTGCTACTACTGCTATGGCAGAGGAATCAATAAAGGTTACATATAACTGGAACAGCGGTGAAGTATGGGAAACCGTGTCACCTAACGAGGACGGTAGTTATACGTTACGTAGTGAAAAGAAATCAGGCGACGGTACTGTTGAATTAACTGACGGTTCAGTTGTAGATAAGGAATTTTACGGCTGGTTTGATGAGGAGGGTAATTTATATGCCCCTGGTTCAACAGTTATCTTTACCAAAACCACACGCTTGTATGAGGCGTACGGTATCACTGTTTATACTGCGGAAGATTTACATAAGCTGAATAATTGGAAGGATTCTACATATGTAAAGCTTGGTGCAGATATTACAACAGATAAGTCTCTTAGCACTAACTGGTGTACAAGAATAATTGATTTGAACGGACATAACATAACAAGCACATCAAACGGAAGTGTTATATCTGTTACACGTGGTGCGGTTGTGATTTTGGGTCAGGGTAAAATTACACATGCGCCCGAAACCGTTAAAACAAGTGCGGATGACGGATTTATTTGGTTTTCAGCACACGGATACGGTGACCAGGACCATCCACAGCTTTGCTGGATTGGTAAGGATGCAGAAATTGAGACACCGTACAATTTGCTCTACGTAAACAGTGTTGCCAGAGATAAGCATCCTAATATAGTTATTGCAGGTAAAGTAACTGCAAGAGCAGTGGTACGCTTAAACTGTTCAATTGTTGAGGCAAGATGCTATATTGCAAGCGGTGCGGAAGTCAACTTGACAACCAATTTGCTTGAGTTCAAAAATGAAAATGGCACCTCACAGTATATGACATTGACTCTTGACGGTACTGTTAATGTGGCAAACGGCACAAGCCCGATTATAACTGAGTTTGTTCTTGGTAAGGTTAATATTGAGGTAAATGGCGGTAAATTCTGTATTTGCGCAACTGATGTTGAAAACATAAAGTATTATTTACCTGATAGCTTGATGATCAATGAAACGGTTGAGGGGGACTTGACCTGGTATGAAATCGTAGAAAGCGATTGCATACACGAATGGGTTAAAAATGAGGATTTAAGTGTTGACCCAACCGTAAATACCTTAGGTAAGGATGTTTTTGACTGTACCTTGTGTAAAAGACAAAAGACGGTTGTAACTGCTTACAATCCGTCCGGTTCTGAAATAACAATTACCATAAAAGATGAAAACGGTGAAACCAAGGACGTAACAGCTAAGGCAGGTGACATATTGGAGCTTTCAATTGTGGGCGTTGGTGAAAACACCACATTTACAATGGTTGGTATCAAGGGTACAGAGGAGTATCCTGTTGAGAGCATTGTTGCGGTTTCAATCCCATTTGGAGTAAGCAATGTTTCTGCTATAAATACAAATGAAACACTTGAAACAATATATATAATGGACGGGGCAAACGTCACAGTGTCAAAGCTCGATGGACTTAAAGCGCTGAAAACTATTGATATTGGAGCGGCGGTTGTGTCCTTTGCTTCCTCTGGCTCAAACACTTCATTGGAAACCGTTAAATCCGAAGTTCCGGGCGCCAATGTTACATTTTTGAACGCCTGCTTTGATGGCAAGAGCAATATAAAGTATTTAACTATGTCCAACGGAAGCACATATAGCTATGATACTAACAGCTTTAGAAAAACAGGTATTGAAACACTTGTTTTCCCTGATGAAGCAACCGTTAACTTTATAGGTGATGCCGCCTTTTATGAAGCTGCAGTAAAATACGCATATTTTGGAAAGAGCATTACTCAGATTAACCGTAAGCCCCTTGACTGTGCAAATAATCTTGAGCTTGCAGTTGTAATGGGCGCAACTTATATTGACCAGTATTGCTTCTGCGTAGCTAATGCCAATAACGCCACATCGGTTTTGAAGGTTTATTGCCACTCTGATGATAATCGATAAATAACAATACGTTTGTTAATAGGCAGAATCACGGCGTAGAATTTTATACAATTGACCCGGATATTCAGTCCTTGTCCGGATGCAAATATACAGTTTATAACGGAATACCCCACGCATACGCTGAAGGCATTATTAAAGAGCCAACCTGCATCGAAAAAGGTATTGCAGGCTCTGCAACTGACTGTGTTTGCGGAGTTAATGAGGTAGTAACCTATACAATATATACAGCAGAGGGCTCTGAGGAAAAAACAACAGAGCAAAGGGAGCTGCCATTGTCTGAATATCACGTTTTGGGAACAGAATTGGCAAACATCAAATACAAAAACGGTTATTTGAATTTTGGCACAAAGCTGTATTACTGTGCGCTTTGCCACGAGGCAACAGTGGAAGAGAAAAATCCAAGCGCTGAGGCAATATTTGAAGATTGGGGCTATTCCTTATGCACATACGGTAAAACACCGAAAATTGTTCAAGGCTACGGCATAAATAAGGCTGCTGAAAATGAATACAGGACTGTTTGTCCCGTGCTCGAATTTGGCGTTGTAATTTGCGCAAACCAGGGTGGAGAAGCTGTTTCACCACTGAAACTTGAAAATGGAAATGTGGTTAAAAACGGCAATAACATCATTACAAATTCTTTCAATTCTTTAGTAACCGATTGCTTTGATATTAGGCTTTCCTTCGGAAGTGAAGCATCAAAGGAAAATGTAATCATATTCTGTGCATATGTATATGACGGAGCAAAGCTTTGTTATATTGAAAACAAAGAAATGGTAACTGAGGTTACAGGAAACACCTATAACAATATTTTAAACTCTTTCGTTCAATAAAGAAAAAGAAAGCACCGAGAAATTGGTGCTTTTCTTTTGTGCATTGTTAACAAAAATAATGAAAAATAATATTTAACTTTGAATAACATTGACAAAAAATATCGGGTATGCTATAATATTAAAAAAATAAGGAGAAACCATAATATCATGAAAAATAAACTCAGTATTCTTCTTTCTCTTATCCTGGTATGCCTGCTTGCGGTAACGCTCACAGTTGCTGCCTTGGCTGAGGGAGAAGAGGAGCAAACAATTACTGTTTCGTAT
>SVRE01000062.1 GCA_015065005.1 Oscillospiraceae bacterium | reverse complement strand
CTGACAACTGCATTAACTGGAAGGGCGAAAAGTGGGATAAGACAAAGTATGACAAGAAGGATAAGGTTAACACCTCTGCTGCTCATCCTAACTCCCGTTTCACTGCTCTTGCAAAGAACTGTCCTTGCATTTCCAAGGAATTTGACAATCCTGCAGGTGTTCCAATTTCCGCTATCGTATTTGGTGGACGTAGAGCTAAGACTGCTCCCCTTGTTTACCAGTCCTTCGGCTGGCAGCACGGTTCATTTGTTGGCTCTATTATGGCTTCCGAGACTACAGCGGCTGCTGCAGGTGCAGTTGGTGTTGTTAGACGTGACCCAATGGCTATGCGTCCATTCGTTGGTTACAACATGGGTGACTACTTCCAGCACTGGCTTGATATGGGCCACAAGATCCCTAACGCGCCAAAGATTTTCCACGTTAACTGGTTCAGAACAGATGACGAGGGTCACTTCATTTGGCCGGGATTTGGCGATAATATGAGAGTTCTTGATTGGATTCTTCAAAGATGTGAGGACAAGGTTGAGGCTCGCGAAACAGCTATCGGTTATGTTCCTTACGCTAAGGACATTAACATTGAGGGTCTTGACATTTCTGTTGACACAATTGAAGATCTTCTCAGCGTTGACAAGGCTTCATGGCTTGAGGACGTTGAAAACATCAAATCATTCTACGCACAGGTTGGCGACAGAGTTCCTAAGACTATGTATGATGAGCTTTCTGCTCTTGAGGAAAGACTTAGTAAGTAATTCCCAAGGCTTAAAGAGCGCTTAATAAAATTGTTGATAATGGGTGTACTGACACAGGTTGGTACACCTGTTTTTTATTTCAAACGGGGAAGTGCGCCAATTTTGGAACGGACAAAAGCACGCCAGCTATACCTGATAATATTTTTTATTTAGCCACGCCTAATAATTTTTTCTTTAGCTATGCCTCATAATATGTTTTCTTTTTAACCTTTGCATCCATACTTTCCCTCATTCTCCTTAGCTGAGGAAAAATAAAGTGTGATATCATTTTTGCGCCCTCCCCTTCAAATTCGGGCGGCGGGGTACCGTCCCTATGATATTCCACCATAGCTAAAAGCATTTTTTTCATTTCCTCGGGGTTTAAGCATTTAAGAGCATCCACCCAATCATAAAACAGTAACATTCCTTTTTCAGTATTCATTTTTAATTCTCCTTTTTTCTTTACAAGCTTATGATAATATAAAAAAAGCGGTGCCATCTGTCCTTCTTTACAGATTGCACCCTTTTAGTTGACTTTTTCCACACGTGGAAAACTCCCGTACTTGTATATGTATTAGTATAAGTAATTATATTAGTATTAGTATTTGTATTTGTATTAGTATTGTATGTCACTTGGTGTTAAGACAAATAGTTTTCCACTATTTTTGGGAATTTTTGATTAGTTTTCCACATATGAAAGCAAGCCTGGGTTGTTTTCATATTCGCTAATCAGCCTTAAAATCTCATTTTCATTAATAACAATCGGTTTTTCGCTTTCGTAGGAAAAAAGCTGTAAAATACCCTCTCTTGTTTCCTTTTCGGTTCTAAGCTTATACTTTTCCATGAAAAATTTATCTAATACCAAATAAAATTCCTGAAATTCAGGGTTAGCGGAAAAATTTGGATTTCTGCTTAAATATCTATAGGCAAACCAAGCCTTTAATCTATATTGTTTTTCTTTCCAAGTATCTATATGTAAACGCATACAACCTCCGTATGTTTCAAATCGAAACATAATAATTGTAACATTTTGTTACACTAAAATCAAGAGTTATTTGATTTTAGGAGATAATATATGGTAATTGGCTTAAGAGAAATAAGAAAAAAGAAGGGCTATTCACAAGTAAAGGTTTCAATGGACTTGAACATTAGCCGCGAAGCCATTTCTAATTATGAAACAGGAAAAAGAAACCCGGATATTGAAATGCTGTTAAAATTCTCTGAATATTACAACGTTTCCATTGATTATTTAATTCGTGGTGAGGAATTTAAGAAAAAATAAAAAAGCACCGATTCGGTGCTTTTTTCATTGTAAATAACGGTTATCTTTACCTTTTGCTATATTGGCGTCACGTCAAGACGCCATCCTCTACATGGTGACGCCGTTTTGCATTTTCCTTTATTCTACGCTTGTAAGTGTGCCAATAAAGATTGGCAAGCTTGTTTGGTTATCTACTATCATATAAAGGAAGGGGCGGTCAAGGTTGACAACCTTGATTTCTGTAGGTGCGCTGTTTCCGTCCATTTCAACGGATGTAACTGCGCCTGCCTTAGTTCCCGCTTCATCAACGGTGATAAAGGTTTTATGTGTCACACTACCTACATATATATTTCCGTTTGAGCTGCCCATTTTTGAAAAATCGGCATTTTCATCGTCAAATGCTGTGTTCATACCCAGGGATTTTAACACATCATTCATTTTTAATGTGTATTCGTAGCTGAACTTAGGCATGCTTGTATTTACAGTTACCATTTCTGCATATTTGATGGCGGACACTAGCTCCTCCCCGTTCAGGCTATTGATAAGCTCATCAAGGGAGACACCCTCATTTGGCAAAAGGGCAACAAAGCTGTATTTACCGTATTTATAATTCTTCTTAAAGCCCGTGGCATTATCAAGCTCAATATACCTATGCTCTGCTGAGTGCATCATATCTACAGTTTGCTTTTCACCCGATATGGAGGTGAACTCACCGTTTCGTATGGCGTGTGTGCTGTATATGCTTGCCCACTCCGCATCAAACATAATTGCATTTATTAAAAACATTATTGAATTGGGGTCGATTTGCTTAACTATTTCATCAATCATACCGTCTGTTTTGTCATTTACCCAGCTGTTAATGTCCTTAACGGTACTCTCATCAAAGGGGGCATCGTAAATTTGTGCATCATAGTAATTTTTGTTGGTCTGCAAAAAGTCCTTGCTTGCCACAATACCGCCATTTTTCAGCCAAATGGAATTTGCAATCTCCAATTTATACTTTTCAGATGTGGGGAGCTTGCTAACATAATCCAAAAGGTAGAGGTTAAGCTCCTCTAAGCTGATATTACCGCCAAGAAGCTTTTCCATTTCCGCTTTTGTTTGTCCGTTTGCACCGTTTGCCGTCATTGCCAGGGCTAACTGAATTGACAATGGGGAAATCAGCACGTTTTTGCCATTGCTTTCATTAGCGGATGCTTTAAACAGCTTTAGGGCAAGGGTAATTTGGTTTTTAATAAATTCTTCATCCGCTTCATTACCCAAAGTGGCCTCTGCCTCGTAGCCTGCCATTAAATTTGTTGCTTTGATTATATGCTGCTCATCCTTGGTTTCATCCCCACCCTGTGAGCTTGGCGTATCCGTTTTTTTGCAGCTGACAAGACAAAGGAGCATGGAAATTACAATTAAAATGCTTATTATTTTTCTTGACATATTTATCCTCCGAATTTCATTGTGTTGCTTTGGTTACACACATTGAGAAAAAACAAGCGCTCACAAGCACAGCTTAAAATAGAACAACAAGCGAAAAAATCTCTCCCTTATCGGATGAAGGCTTGATTTTGTTTTATTAAATGTACAGATGTTCAACTGTTTAATCGTTAAAACAGATTTCCAACGTGGAATTTTCTATTGAAACATCTAATACGCAGGCGTATTTGTTAGCTCCATCTGTTTTTATTTCCAATTCCTGCCTTTCCCCGTTTACAAGGGCATAGGCGCTGCTTGCAAAGGAAGGAAGGTACACCTTTACCGACATTGGTACGTTATATACCTGTGTGTCAAGGGTGGTGCTGACATTAAACACCATTTTATCCCCCGTTAAATCTATAGTGGTGATTTTTACGTTCTTATGCTGTAGCGCATACATCGCCACGTCCTGAAACGAAGCAAACCAAACGCTACCGTTATAGGAATTATATAGATAA
Source organism: Oscillospiraceae bacterium (assembly GCA_015065005.1). Lineage (GTDB taxonomy): Bacteria > Bacillota > Clostridia > Oscillospirales > CAG-272 > RGIG2000. The sequence continues at coordinate 6,760 of SVRE01000062.1, read as the reverse complement.
GCACAATGCTCATCAAGAGTTGCTTTGCTAATTCCGACACTTTCGTATGGCTGCCCTTGTGTTACTGTGTGTACAAGCTGTACAACCCAAGCGCCGCTTTTTACAAGGCTGTCTATTTGATAATGCACTGACTTAAAATCGGTGTTTTGGTTAAGGCTTACGGACTTCACCCTATACATATCTGTGCTTTTTCCCAAAAATCCCTGCTCTCCGTTTGAGCCGATTCGACACCCTATTGCATAGTCATCCAAATATTTAATAAAGCTATCATTTACTGTATTATACGGAGCAGCAAAGGTGTTTACTCTTTGGTCAGGGAAGGTCTGCCTTAAGAACTCAATTGCCTCCTTGATTTCAAGGTCATAATCGCTAACAGTCAGTTCATTTGCACTTATGTGGTTATAGCCGTGACAGCCTAAGTCAAAGGCGCCCCCTTGCAAAGGCATTTTTCCATTTGTCTATTGTATCTGCCTTATCCTTTATAAAGCTTGCGCTGAGCATAGCGGTTGCACGCATATTATATTTTTCCATAAGGTCAGCTAAGTTTGTTGCTGAGTTTCCGTCATAGCCGTCATCAAAGGTTAAGGAAATGGCGGAATCATATCCGTGATAATATGGTGTTAATGCAGGTGCTATCAGCGTTTCGCCCTTATATGTAATTGTTCCAACGGTGGCGGCGGTATATTCAACCTCTTTTACCTCATACTCATCACAGTATAGGCACTTAAACTTAGAAAGCCCGGGCACCTTTTGTGTTGGGGCGATAACCTCAGTTACCTCACCGGAAAAATCGTGTGTTGGCTCGGTAAAATCAGATCTATACTCGGTTTCACACTTAGAGCATTTGTTCAATGTATAGCCAAAGCTATCGTGGGTTGGCTCTACAACCTCTTCAACATAATACTTATGGGGAATGCAGTTGTTCTTCATTGTATTGTTTCCGCCTATATAAAGCTTAACCGTTGACTCCGATGCTACGGGAATTTCCTTAACTATTACGTATCTGTATGCTGTTTCAAATTCTATTTCAATATCAAGTGGCTGATAAGCTCCGTTTACCTCTGCATAGGCAGAGTCACAAATCTTGCTGCTTGGCAAATAAATCTTTAATGACATTGGTATGTTGTATATCTCACTGTCAAGGGTGCCATCAGGTGTTACGGTAAAGGTCATTGACTCCCTGTCACAGTCTGTATATGTGACATCGGTATGCTCTAACTGCTTTGCATAAATAAGCACATCCTCAAAGGTGGCAAACCAAATATCGTTCCTGTATTTTCTGTAAAGCCAGCTACAATGGTATTCAAAAACGCCGCGGTCAATATCTGTGCCGTTTGATGCCTTTTCCAAAACGCAGTGATAAAGCTCAACCGTCCACGCGCCTGTTTTTACACTGCCGTCAATAATGCTTTGTACAACAGAAATATCATTTGACTTGTCAACACGCATTGACTGCACCCTGTATGGGTTAAATTCTTCACCCAGAATTACACGGTTGCCCCCTGATTCCAAGCGGTTGCCAATTACAAGGTCATCTAAATATTCCTCATATGGGGCATCAATATGGGCATAAGGGGTGGCAAAGGTAAGCACCCTTTGAGTTGGAAATTTCTCACGCAAGAACTCAATAGCGTCCTTGATTTCGTGCTCGTACTCTGATGATGGCAAGCCAACAGGCTCCTTGTGGTCATATCCGTGACAGCCTGCTGTGAGATAACCGCGGGCAAACACGTCATTCCAGGCGTCAATTATGGAGTCATCATTTATAAAGGTTACTCCAAGCATTGCAGTGCCGCGGAAGCCATACTTTTCGAACTGGTCGGAAACCACGGTTCCCGTATTTACATCATAACCGTCATCAAAGGTCATTGTAAGGGCGGTTTTGTAGCCATTATAATATGGGGTAAAGTACGGATGAACAATGTTCTCATTTATATAAAGTATTGCCTTATTGTCATCCTTGCCCAGGGTTGTTGCCTCATATTTTGTCCTGTCAGGTGCGTAGGTTGGGGTTGTGGGCTTGTCTTGGCTGCCGCTATCATTTTTGCTTGATGATGTGGGGCTTGACGGTACACTGTCCTGTGAGGTGCCACTGTTTTGTGTGCTTTCCTGTGAAGTGCCGCCGCTATTTTGTGTGTCATTGTCAGGTGTGCTGCCGTTACTGCCTTGTGTTTCCTCATCAATATTGCTACTACCTGTTGTTGAGCTGTTTGTTTCTTCATTTTCCTGATCGTTTTCAGAAGAGGATGTTGACGGTGGCACAGATGGCACACAGGCAATCAAGGAAAACAACATTATAAAGCACAACAAAAGTGCTAATACTTTTTTCATACTCATACTCCTTTATTTTAAGACAAAAGTGAAATAAGACCTTGCTTAGTGATTTTAGCGAAATTTAAGCCAAAGCTACCTCTGCGGTTAAATTGATAATTTTTGCTTCAGCCACAAAAGCTGCTCCATTGTTTTTTCGGAAATGCGCCCCTCCTGATAAGGTGCAACATTATAGGCAAATACACCGCCATTTTCCATGACCCTGTGTACGTAATCAAGGACTTTTTCATTTGAATGGCAGGGCCTTGGCTCGCCGATTTTTTCATGCACCCAAAAGTCATCCATCCAGCAAAGTCCAAACCATTGAAGCCCCCCTTCGCCCGAAAATTGTCCACTTGGGTAGAAGGAAAGGTCATTTTCCTCCCCTGCCTGGAAGTCCGCAATATTTCTGCCCCATTCACTGCCCCAGCTTTCAGTACCGCGGAAGTTAAAGGCTACTATTGAATTCGGATTTCCGCTACGCAGTGCAGCAGCATACCTTTTATAATCGTATCTTAAGCCGCGTCCACCGCAAATGCCCGGCTCATAGCAGCAGTCAATCCACCAGCCGCTAATTTTTTCTCCGTATTTTTTGGAAATTACCTCTGTAATTTTATAGCAATACTCTGCATGGATGGCAGGGTCCTCATAAAACTTGGTTGCACTGCTCCACTCCGGGTCTGTGCAGCCCTCACCGTTAAAATATACACACAGCTTGATACCGTGTGGGCTGAGCCTTTGATAAAGCTCTTCAACCAAATCGCGGCTTGATGTATGATTTGGCACGATTTCATCCATTTCCTTTAAGGGAAAGGGTAAAAACATATCCGCGTGTGTTATTGTAAAGAATAAAAAGCGCGCCCCTGTGTCGATAATTTGCTTTGTAAAGGTGTCAATATCAAAATCCAATATGGCTTGACCGTGTGGCTTTTTCTCCCCATTTTGTGGCTGGGAGTGTGTTGTCCAGTGGCAAAAAATGCCATATCCTGCCTCATAAAACCATTTAACTCTGTTTTCCATTTTTCTTTTCTCTTTCACATTTGATTTTTCTACCTTTATATTACCATACAAACGCCTAAATATCAAGGAAAAGTGAGCGCGTTATATGAATATTTTGTTACTTTTCAAAAATGTTTTTCCATATTGTTGACAACTTAAATCATTAAATATATAATATAAATTATCTATTAGTTAGGAAAGGATTTAAAAATGCTAAGACTTATTGACATAAAAAAAGATTATGTCACAGGCGATACAACGGTTAATGCCCTGAAGGGTGTTTCCCTTGAATTTCGCCAAAGTGAATTTGTTTCCATCCTGGGTCAGAGCGGATGCGGAAAAACAACTCTTCTTAACATCATCGGCGGCCTTGACCAATATTCAAGCGGCGACCTTATTATAAACGGAAAATCCACAAAGGAGTTTAAGGACAGGGATTGGGATACCTACCGTAACCACTCCATCGGCTTTATTTTCCAAAGCTACAACCTTATCCCACACCAGACCGTTCTTGCAAATGTTGAGCTTGCCCTTACCCTTTCCGGTGTTTCAAGAGAGGAAAGAAGGAAAAGAGCCATTGAGGCGCTTGAAACAGTTGGCTTGGGTGAGCAGATTAAGAAAAAGCCTAACCAACTCTCGGGCGGTCAGATGCAAAGGGTGGCGATTGCACGTGCCCTTGTAAACAACCCCGAAATTCTGTTGGCGGATGAGCCAACGGGTGCCCTTGACTCCGAAACAAGCGTACAGATTATGGAGCTTTTAAAGGCTATCTCCCACGATAAGCTGATTATTATGGTAACCCATAACCCTGAGCTTGCGGAGCAATATTCCACAAGAATTATCAATTTGCTTGACGGTAATGTGGTAAATGATTCCAATCCGTACCATTCCCACCTTGAGGATGGGGAAAAAGAAAAAACAGCCGCCCCTGTGGATGAAAATGAATCGCTTCCGCTTACAAAAGAGGAAATTAAGGAAAGAAAAAGAGCCTTGCGTGAAAAGAAGAAAAAGGAAAGGCTTGAGCATAAAAAGACCTCAATGTCCTTTACCACCGCCTTTTTGCTTTCCTTGAAAAATTTGCTTACCAAAAAGGGCAGAACGATTTTAACCTCCTTTGCGGGAAGCATTGGTATTATCGGCATTGCGCTTATTTTTGCGGTTTCAAACGGACTAAACTCGTATATAAACCACGTGCAGGAAACAACCCTTTCCTCTTACCCACTTACATTGACTGCGGAAACGGTTGATATGAGTGAGCTTATCGGCACCATTTTAGGCGGCGGTGAGCAGAATGAGGGCGAGAATGAAAACAGGGAGGACGGCAAGCTTTATAAGGACCAGCTTATTGCTGAGCTTGTTGAAGCTCTCAGCAAGACTGAAGTTAACGAAAATGACCTTGAATCCTTTAAAACTTACCTTGAGGGTGAGCTTGCCAACCCCGAGTCCGAGCTTGGCAAGGCTGTAAGCGCTGTCCAATACGCCTACAACATCAATCTGACCGTTTACACCAAGAACAAGGACGGTAAAATCATAAAGTCCGACACCTCCGAGCTTATGATGGAAATGCTTGCTGACTACTTTATGAAAATTAATATGGCAGGTCCCGGCGGCAACACCCAAGAGCAAGGACAGCCATCCACAGGTAACACAATGGGCTCCAACCTTATGATGAGCTCCGGTATGTGGCAGGAAATGCTGCCCGGTGTTAAGGAAAACAGTGTTATCAGTGACGTTTTAACAAGCCAATATGATTTGGTTTACGGACAGTGGCCAAACGAATTTGATGAAATTGTTTTAGTTGTTGACCAGGAAAACGAGCTTGATGATTTGACCCTTTACGCCCTTGGTCTTCTCTCCAAGGAGCATATAGATGCAATTATTGATGCGGCGGCAAGCGGAAAGCCCCTTGAGGAAAAGGAAGAATGGTCCTACGATTTTAAGGACATTTGCTATGACGGCACATCAAACGGACTTACCTTCAAGGTTATTCTGCCTGCAAATTGCTACCAGAAAATCGGTGATGTTTACGTTGATGCAAGCTCAAACGAGGCGCTGCTTTCCAGCCTTTATAACAACGCACTTGAATTAAAGGTTTCCGGTATTATCCGCTTAAAGGATACTGTTGACCAGGGTATGATGAAGGGCGCTATCGGTTATACAAGCCTTTTGACAAAGCATATTATCAGCGAGGCGGTAAATTCCGAGGTTGTAAAAGCCCAGCTTGCCAACCCGGGAATTGACGTTTTGACAGGCAAGCCCTTTGACTCAACCACTGATTCTATGACTACTGAGGAAAAGGCTACCTATTTAAAGAATTATGTAAGCAATATGTCAACCAAGGAAAAGGCGGAGATGTTCTTTAAAATGACCTGCCTTGACACCTATGATGAGCAGCTTGAGAGCCTTGTTGAGCTTACAATGTCACAAATGACAGACAAAAATGTATTGATAATGCAGATTTCCCAGATTATTGCTGAGCAAATGAACTCCAGCCCTGAGGAAATTTCCGCTTTCTTTGCTGACTTCACCCTTGACCAGCTTAAGCAGCTTATCAGGCCTACAATTGAGGAGGCGACCAAGGCGCAGCTTGACCAATCAGTTAAGCAATTCCTTGATACCGCCATTCCAACAGAGGAAGGGCGTGCTGCCTCTCTTGATACAAAAATCGCTGCCTGCACACAGGAGCAATGCGCACATTATTACGATAACGTAATAGAGTTTTCAGAGTCAAGCTATGAGGAAAACCTTGAGCTTTTCGGTAATGTTGATGTAAATTCACCCTCCAGCATTAACCTTTATACCTCTACCTTTGAGGATAAGGATACTATTAAAAATGCTATCGACAACATATACAACCCATCTGTTGACGAGAGCAAGAGAATTTCCTACACTGACTATATCGGGCTTATGATGTCGGGAATTACCACCATAATTAATGCCATTACCTACGTGCTTGTTGCCTTTGTTGCCACATCCTTGGTAGTTTCATCCATTATGATAGGTGTAATTACTTTGATTTCCGTACAGGAAAGAACAAAGGAAATCGGTGTGCTTCGTGCAATGGGCGCATCCAAGAAGGATATTTCCCGTGTGTTCAATGCGGAAACGATGATAGTCGGCTTTGTCTCGGGCGCAATAGGAATACTGATAACCTTGGTTTTAGAGGCAATTATAAATATTATTTTGTTCGCCCTTACAGAAATTGTGGGACTCAAGGCTTCCCTTGGCTTTGGCCCTGCAATTGCCCTTGTAATAATCAGTATGCTCCTTACCCTTGTTGCAGGTCTTATCCCATCAAGAGTTGCGGCAAAGAAGGATCCTGTTGTTGCTTTGAGAACTGAATAACAATAAAAAAATAACGGCTACTGCCGTTATTTTTTTATTCTATTGCTATTAATTTTACGTGAGAAACGCCGGGGATTTGGCTAAGTGATTTTATCAAAACGTCAGA
>SVRE01000061.1 GCA_015065005.1 Oscillospiraceae bacterium | reverse complement strand
CGCTTCGCGAGTTTCAGGGCGAATAGAATACCACTGAAGCCGCAAGGCTTCAATATCACTATTGCGGTAGCAATAATATCACTCTTTGCGAAAGCAAAGAATATCACTAAAAAAGCAGAAAAAGAGAGAGCTTCACGGAATTTTGTAACCGCGTTACTCTCTCTTCTGTTTTTGTTGCAAGTTTCGCATTTATTTAACAAATGCACAGGGCTATGCCCATACCCCTTATAAAATTTCTCCGATAAGGACATCACCCATTTTATCGGTGGGGTTTTTGATTAAAAGTTAGTTAAAATGGGTAGCAGTTCAATGACTATAATAGTAATGATTACTGATAAGATGGCATAAATTGGTAAAAAATACCATCTAAGACCGCCCTTGCCAATGGACTCTGCTTTTTCAAGCTTGTCCTCGGGTATGTAAAAACGGGCATTGTCGAATACAGGCTCTTTTCTTCTCTTTTTGGTGCTTTTCGTTGGCAAGCTGTCGCCAACTAAGTAAACGGTATTTCTTAAGGTGCTACCGTCCTTTAAAAACCATTTCAGGGCATTGTTGTCATCTTGTCTTAATTGGGAAAGGGTAACTGCACTCTCTTTTGAGATGGCGCCAACCTGCAATAGCTTAGAAATAAATGTGCCTTCTATTCTTTTTAATACAAAGGTAATTATCATTGCTACGTTAAATCCTATGCAAGCTGACCAGATTATAAGCTCCGGAGAGTCAAATGCGAGAGATAAAAAGTAGCTCATTTTAGTCATCCTTCAGTGGCTTGCCGCAGATTTTAGTGATAAGCTCGTCCAGATCCTCATTGTCAACATACTCTATTTGTATGAATTTACTCTTACTTGTATCAACAATTTTAACTCTTTTGCCAATGATGGACATGATTTTGTTTTCCAAATCCTTAGCGTAGTTAACAATGTTGTCCATAGTGATTGGTTCCGCATTTGCTTTTTTAAGGTTGTCCTCATACATTTTATTAAGCTTTTTAACCAGAACCTCAGTATCACGAACTGATAAAGAATGTGTTAAAATCTTTTGCGCGGTATCCACAATCATTTCTTTGTCCTTTAATCCTAACAAAGCACGTGCATGACCCGCTGAAATATCGCCTGTTTTGAGCATTTCCAAAACCTCATCGGGAAGCTCTAACAAACGCATTGTGTTAGCAACAGCGCTTCTGCTCTTTCCAACCTTTTCTGCAACCTGCTCCTGTGTTAAGCTATACTGGTTTATCAATGATTGGTATGCTGAAGCCTCTTCGTAGGGGTTCAAATCCTCACGTTGAATATTTTCAATAATTGCAATCTCTGCGGCTTTTAAAGCATCGGCTTCCATGATTATTACGGGAACCTCGAGCAAGCCTGCCATTTTGGATGCTCTCCAACGTCTTTCACCGGCGATTATTTGGTAAAATCCGCCTGAGCTTTCTCTTACAATGATAGGCTGTAATAGACCGTGCTTGCTGATTGAATCAGCTAACTGTTCCAATGCTTCTTGGTCAAAATGCTTTCTTGGCTGGTCTGCCTTGGGTTCTATTTCGGAAACTCTTAATGTTTGCGGACCGTTTACAGTGGCAGATGCTGCAACGTTTTCAATATAATTGTCTGCAAAAAGAAAATCAAGACCGCTTGGTTTCTTTGACATATTGTTTTCTCCTTGTACTTATTTTTAATCGAAGCTGCTGCTTTGAAAGTGAGTGCGGTACTCAAATCTTGCTTGGATGATGCACCAAGCTTGATGTGCTGAAATAAATATATGTAAATCAACACATTACTTGCTTAGCGGCGCTTCGACAAAATGTAGCGTTTATCGCTTGCTAAAATAAGTATAACATGTGAAAAGAGGAAAATCAATAGCAAAAATACAAATTTGCAAAATATTTATAAAGAATAAATTTTGGTGGCGAACTCAAATAGCGAGCCCTTTATTGTTGGGATTTTGATATCAAACCAGTTGCAATATACTATTAAACCATGCTTATGCAGACAAGATGTAACAGCCAATCAAGTCTGGGCCGCTTGGATATAATTTACTTTTTGCAAAGTTCTTGATTTGTTTCACGTGAAACAACACGTAAATCGCAGAATGACAGCCTTTTCTTCGCCTGATACAAAAGGCGTACGAATGACGGCGCTTCTCAAGAACTTGGAATTGGTTTTATCGTGTTCGATACCGGTTGTTTCACGTGAAACAACAAAATCGGATCTAAAGTAGGGGTCGTTACGGGCAGGGATGCACTCTTACTTGTTGAATAAATCCCTTTGGCTGTCGGTGCAAAAAACGCTGAATTCGGAAAATATATATACGTTTCGCGTGAAATATTGGAAAATTGAAGTGAAAGAAGAATGTTTCACGTGAAACGACTCTCAAAATGCAAGGCGATAATAATGTATGGTTTCACGTGAAACAAAAGTATATCGGTGCTAAAGAAGATTTTAAAGTTTGGTGGATCGTACTTGGAAAGCGGCTACATTGCACTTGCTCTTCTCTATGCACGGTTTAAATCATTAGTGTTAAACAGATAATGTTTCACGTGAAACACAGTTTTCGGATAGAATTTCTTCCTTACCCTCTGCCTGGTTAGGCACTATTATTGTGATTTCTGTGAATGTTTCCCCGACTATTTTGCGGCTTTTAATGTCGATATTGCTTGTTCTTGCGCACTCGATTGCTCTATTTAATGCTCCGTAAAATGATGATATGCTTTTATATGTTTTCGCGTGTGAGCTCTGTTCTGCACTATTTCCCGCCGAATTATTGATTATTTCTTCGACCATATCTTCTGTTTTGGCAACATTTAACCCTTCAGAAACGATTTTTAACAGTAGTTCAGTTCTTTTATCCTTGTCGAGAATACGCAATAGTGACCTTGCGTGGCGTTCTGACAGCTTGTTTTTGATTATAATTTCCCTTTCTTCACTACTTAGCCTTAATAATCTCAGCTTATTTGCTACAAAGGACTGGCTGTTTGAAAGCTTTTCGGCCACCTGCTCTTGGGTTAATCCGTATGTATCTATTAGCGCTTCTATGGCTAAAGCTTGCTCAAAAATGTTTAAATCTTCCCTAATCAAGTTTTCGATTATGGATATTTCGGCTGATTTTTCTTCATTAATGTTTATGATTATGCAAGGTACAAATGCCATATTTAACTCTTTTGCTGCTCTTAATCTGCGTTCCCCTGCGACAATTTCGTAATTATCACCTGTTTTTCTTACGGTTAATGGCTGTATTATGCCAAATTGACGTATGCTATCTGCTAATTTGATTATTGAGTCCTCGGCAAACTCCTTCCTTGGCTGGTTAGGGTTTGGCAGAATTAAATTTGTGCTTATTGAATATACCTCGCTGATATTTTGCGCTTTTTTTACGTTATCTTCCATTTTTTGTTGTTCCTTTCGTTTTTTTTAGTTATCCTTACTTGCATTTTAGCATATGCATTGTGTGTTTTACTGTTTAACTGTGCTGTAATATATGAGATATTGGTATGTTATTACCTGTTAATTTGCATAAAAATGGAAAAATATGGAAATAATTGCGACATACGGCTTTTGATAATTGGTAATTTGTTTGTTTTTGCCAATGGCGCGGCGTTCATTATGCTTTGCATGCTTTTTTACAAAATTGCTGCTGCTTTTTGGCTATCTTTGATTTAACGGAAGTCCTGATGTTAAAATTTGTGGCAGCCTGATGTTAGCTGTTCAGAATCGCTTATGGCGAATGGTTGAAGCTGAAATTCAAAAAGAAAAGCTTGTAATGATAGGGCAGAGAAGCGTTTGATTAGGTGCGTTGAATTAAGCTAATTTAGCTGTTAATCTCAAGGCGCTTTACAATTATATGTATTCTTTTGGCGGGATTCGGAAGCGTGCATGCTTTTGATTGAGATGGATGCTTGGTGCGAACTGTTGTGCGCGAATTCAGCTTGAATTAAGTATTGCATAACGCTTGGGTTAAAGTGTTTTTTGCAATATACTAATAACTGTCAATGCCTTTGAGGAAATACTTCAGTTTTCTGTGTGATCCTATAATGCTGCCGGCACCTGCGGCGATTTTTACAATGTGAGAGCTGCTTTTTTCAATGTCTCTTGATTTATCTGATTTTTTTGGATTTGCTCGAAAAATTACCTCTTCTTAGAAACACCGTAGCATCCGCTTGGAAACCAGGGACCTGCCTACATTTTGTTGAAAACGGTTAGACTTTGCCTTTTTTTCTTGGATTACAACTGCTCGGTGGGTTGATTTGATTGAAATTGACGTAAAAAGCGTTAAAATAAGCAAATTTAGTCACTGAAAGCTTCTTTTTTAGAAAATAAAACAGAGAACAGTTGCATATGGACGTCTTGAGGCTGAAAATGCACGGTTTTTGGCTGTTTTAGCTTGCTGACGTTTAAATACAGTCATTTATATAAAAGCCTTTAAAAACAGGCTGGATTTGGCTCATGGAACGAATGTTGGCTTGAATCTAACTTTTATAGGAAAACGCGCAAAACGGCGTAGAAAAGTGAGTCAGGCGTTGAAAGGTGTGAAAAAATATGCAATTATGTGAATAATTATTCTCAATATGCTTGTTAATAATTAATATCTTGTAAATCAAATTACAGACACAGGGTCGACCAAAATTATTTTTTGACCATTAATTGTTCAAAATTCAAATTTGAATATATTTTCTCGATTTTTGCATATTACGAATGGTTTCAAGAAGAAAAAACGGTCACTTGATTACTGTTTGTCACAATTGTGTGTTTTGTGGCAAAACACGCTTGGCGCGAATACAGGCTGCTTTTCGCGTGTTCTTTGGTTTTCTTATCCTTGCCTGCCAAACTAACGATCTTGCCATAAAACCGCCTTACGACACGCCAAAACAGCAAAAAAGAGGGAACTGTGTCCCTCTTTCTGCCATTTTAAAGCTTACGCGTACTTAACGTTAACATTGATAATCTCTTTTGGACGTACAACCTTGCCATCGAAAAGCGCAAAGCCCTTTACAGCATCAGCAAAGGACTTCTCCGGTCTGTATGCCTCAGTATGTGTCAATGGGTTTACAAAGGCAATAGCGCGCTTTGTTCTGATCATCATGTTATCAACTGTATCGGAATCTGTTTTTGCCACGTTGTTTGAAAGCTTAACGGTAACGTTGCCGTACATTGCCACCTTGCCGTTTTTAAGCGCAGATGAATTATCAGTATCCTTTGCGGTATAGGCTTGCTTGAAAAGCTTATAAAAGCGCGGAGAAATGGTAATTGTAATGCCTGATGCCATATTTACATCATTTTCCTGAAGCATTTGAATAGCATCATCGAGCACAGACAACACGTTGTCCTTGGTTACAATTGTAGGTGTTTCAGAAAGCTTTTTAACGCTGGAATCCGTTGCCATATTAGCGATAAACTTATCCATTTCGTTTGCCAAGCCTTCACTTGTTTCGGCGGAAAGCGCATCCATTAAGCCGCCCACTGCCTGTGCCTTATCAATATCGCCAACCTTGTAGTTGAAGTATCTGATCTGGCTGATATTGAGTATTACAGAGGTGTCGCTGATTTCCTCTGCTTCATCAATTTCACCGCTTGCATTTGCACGTTCAATTGACTTGATTGTCGGCTTACCTACGCCCAAAATATGGACACTGTCGCCCTTTTTGGACACTGAGCCCTCATACTGTCTGTTACAGTCCTCAGCAAAGACACAGACCCTTTCCAATTCTCTGTTAATTGATTCCTCCCATACTGATGGGATAAAATTTGTGTATGCCATAAATATTCTCCTTTAAAATTTTTGCGGAAAAGATAAGAGGAGTGCTATCGGCAGGCGTTACTAACAGTTTATTTATAATGTTGACAAATCAACTAAACCCGGTGCTTTTACGTAAAAACATCAAAAAAGTAGACAAAAATGTTGATGTGTCAACTAATTCGACTGTGAATGTTGCAAAAGTTATCAAAAATTCCAATAAATGGTTGACTAGGCAACAATTTAACTGCAAAATTCCGAAGGTATCCAAAATTGATGGTTGATTTGTCAACGATATGTTTGGTAAGTCACAAATAAGGAAGCGACTTTTACGATGCGAGAACTAAAGATGCTGATGCACTGTAAAAGCACGATATGGTTCGATTGCACAATGCTGCAGCAATCATTGCAGTAAGCCGCAAAACATTTAAAAATGTTGTTCGTTGAAACGGTAGGGAAACCGCTATTTCTCTGTGAGCGTTGTCACCATTTTCCCTGGCTTTCCCTTATTTGTTGGTAATTCTTCTTAATTTGTTCCGGGCTCATCTTCAGCACTTGTTCCTTAGTAAAATATACTGCGCTTCCTTGCTCGGTTGAAGCTAACGAACCAACGCTGCTATCGGCATTTGCCAAGGCTTGCGCAAGCCTTTGTCTTGATATTTCCTCAGTTTGACTGATAATTGAGCTATAGCATGCGTAAATGTCTGAAAGGGAAGGGCTTTTCAAAATTATTCGTAAAAGTGAACCGAATTCCTTATTTTTCTTTAGCTCAGCTACATTTACGGTTGGAAAGCTGCTTTTAAGCTCGTTTTCGCTTGCTTCATTGAAAAAATGCACCAAATCACTTGCTTTGTTAGGAGCTATATCGCTTTCTCGGCTACTGTCTAAGCTTTTTTCGTTGCTATAGCTGTTTTCAGGCTTATTTTCGTTGTTTTCAGAGGCTTTGAGGCCGCTTGTCGGCTCGCCACTGCTAATTTCATCGTTTTTCGGGCTGTTTTTGACATTTGATGCATCACTTTGGCGGTTTATGCTAGAATTTGGTTGTGTTCTAAGTGGATTTACGTATTAGCATCAGTTTTCGGGGAAAAATCCTCGCTTTTTGCCTTGATTTCGCTATTTTCCAAAGAAATTGCTTGATTTTCAGCGTAAATCCTGGACCCAGTGTCTGAAATTTTCGTTTTTTTAATGTTTTTTACAACATTTTCATTAAAATTATCGCTCATTGAAATTTTCCACGCAAAAATGTTGAAAACTTTAAATTATCGACACAGGGTCGAGTGTTTTTCCATTTTTGCACCTTTCAAGCTCCTTTCGTAATTGTTCAATTTCGCTGTTTTTTTCTGCTTCAATTTGCTTCAAAATTGAGCTTTTGTTGCTGATTGCACCCTCGGGATATGCCTTGATATATGTCTCAAGAGAAATTTTTCCGCTTTGCAAACAAGTATTCAATAGATTGATATCGGATGTGATGCTGGCTTTTGATCCTCTTGTTGCTTCTACCATAACATCAAAGATTGTGTTTTCGTATTCCTTAGAGGAAAATTGGTCGCAAATCTCACATTCCCTTCCGCATTTGTCTCTTGTTTTTCTTATAAACTCCTTATCAAAGTAATATAGCCTTATAAATTGTGCAAGAACCAGGCCCTGTTTCTTTTTCACTTCAATGAAATTTGAGCGAAGCTCCTCAATCGGAACCTCTGCCTGTGCTTGAAGCTGGGCAATAGCAACGCCTGACATATTAGAGCCTATTGTTTCACTTGACAATAGCTCACTTGAGCCTGTAAAGGTTCTTGTCAGCTCCATTAAGGTCTCGCTGACGGAAACGGGAACGCTTGAAAGGCTTTCCTCCCCCATTCTCTTGATGCCGTTTCCTGTTCCCGAGTGGTCAATAAGCACTTGACCCGGCGAATTGGTGATTTTCTGACCCTTTAGCGCATTTGGCAGAGCAATGTATTTGCCCCAGGCACACTGTTGTGCATTCAATAAGCTCATTGCTATATTGAAATTTATTGCTTTTTGGTTCGGAATTAGTCCTTCAACCTCGGAAATGCCGTAGATTGATCCTTCCCGCTTATCATAATATCCGCATACAATCGGGTAAAGAGAAGCAACTGCACAAACCTTTTTGTTATATTTGCTTAAGTAATCAACCTTACAGCTATTGGCTGTATGTTTTTCAACTTGCGCTGATAAAACTGTTTGTTGTTGGTCGCTTTTAAGCAGTTCAAGGTAATCCTTGCTGGGAGATAGCTTAAAAGGTTTGTTTACTATGGCGTATCTTGTTGCTCTTTCACACCACACCTCACCATTTATGCGAAAATATCTTGTGAGAAGAGTAGTTTTGCCCTTTTTCTCCGTGCCGTTTGCAAGGGAGTCGCTATTTTGCAATGCTTTTAAGGTGCTTTGCTGCTCCCTATCACAAATTTCATAGATAAACGGCGCATCTACATGGGAGGATATAAGTATCCATTTTTGCTTTTGCTCGTTAAGCTCTCTTGGATTAGCAAAGAAAATGTTTAACGGGTCGATAATTTCGCATCGGACCCCGCCCTCCAATCTTCCAAATTGGCTGATTGCATCCTTGTCCCAATAATAATGGAAAAAATAAGAGCCCTTCTTAATTCCGTCATCAACTGCCAGCTTGTCAAGTCCTTCCTGGTTTAGCTCGTTTTGGATAAATTCTGCAAAGCTGTTGAGCTTGTCCATATCCGCCTGTGAATCGTATGATTTATACAAAATTTTCACGGGGGTAGAGAGAATACTTGATTTTTTGCTTCTGCAAATCATTTTCACAACATTAATTACAGGTCTTGGAAGATTTTTCGTGCTTTCGGTGGCAGGTGGCCACTGCCTGCCCTCATAAAAGTCAATAGAGGTGGGGATAGTGTGCCTTAAGCCAATTGAGTCTTGATAGCTAAGCCCCTCCTGGTACAAGCTCCAAAGAAGAGTTTCGCTATTTAAGTTGGATTTTTGCCATTCAGCCATAGGTCTATCACCTCCTCGTACGATAACTGCGAAGCTGTGTCGGAGTCAAGAGCATTGAGAACGCGGGTAAACTCTCTTTCCAGGTTATCAATACGCTCCACTATAGCCTTGATTTGTTTGTTTTTTGTCATTTTACCACTCCATAAATTCGTATTCCTGCTGTTCAGGTATGCTAAATGAATTATTTAAAATATTTGACCCTGTGTCGATTATTTGAATTTCGTGGTCATAATCTTGCCCAATTTGGTGGGCAATTGCACTTGCCATAACCAAATCGTCATGGCTTCCGTTCGCAGCGGCACTTTTCCCTCCCGGATGCTTAATAAAAGTGCTTAATTCCTTCAAGGTTTCTTTGTCAGTCTCCAATTCCAGGTTATCACGCATTATAGCAACAAGATTTGAAATAATTATAGGTCTTGTTGAGACGGTTGTATGAAATCCGGGGCGGCTTGCTCCACCGCTTGAGCTACTTTGACGGTAAAGATTATTGTAGCCAAGCTCCAGAAGCACGTTGACAGGATGGCGAGAGTAGTTGATTTCAACGCCAATAAGCGCATTGTTGTAGTATTTCCCTAAGCAATAAGCTGCTCTGCAAACAAATCCTCATCAATGTGTTGCTTTCGCACAGTGGCGACACACCGCCCATTTGTGTTGTCAATCACCTTGGCAGTAAAAAAATCCTCACCGCTACCGGCTGTATCAGCACCGATTACATAGGGCTTTTGATGCATGTATCCGTCCTTTTCATAAAAATACGGATTTTCCACAATACTTATAAAGCCATTTTTATCTTCTATAAATTCGATACTGTTGATCCTTTTTTCACAAGCGATAATTTCCCCGGCGTCATTGTATATAGGGGTTAAGCTTTTTTTGTAATTAAAGCGACCCTGTGTCGATTTTACGTTGAAATTACTCAAATAATTGGCAATAGCCTCCTTGTCGAAAATACAGTCACCGGAAACAATGAAAGCCTCCTCTGCGGAGCAAGGATATTCCTGCTTTATTGAGCTTTTGTCAATGTAAGAGGAATACTTTTTAGCGTACCAGGCAAGCTGCTCACGGCTAAGCCCCTTTTTCTTCAGCATATGTAATCTTTCCTTTAGCCAGCTGTCGCAATTTTCCAAATAATCGTATTCTGTGGACACGTACTCCCTTGTTTTCCACCATTCGTAAAAAATATTGTGGCAGGAGCCGTTGTCCCAAAGCGCCTTTGCTTCGTTAAAGCCGTTGGCGGTTGTTTCATAAATACACAGGGCGTTTTTTGTTGCTGCCTCAGAAATGGATTTTTGCAAATCTCCGATTGAGCATTTATAAAAGGCGGCCTCGGAAAAGTGAATAAAGGAAAGAGCGCGGCTTCTTCCTACGTTCGCACTTGCCGATGCAATACGCCAGGAGGAATTTAGCTTGTCAAAGTATAATTCGTTTACTGAATTGAACTTTTCTGTAGGCTTTAGGATACTTGGCAGAGAATTGTACATTGATTTTGCCTTGTCTGTAAAAATAGACTTGGTGTTATCATCCCTGTCGGCAATGGTAAATCCCGAAAAATTCCTTTGAACTATGGCATAGCTCAGCTGAATAGCGGTGATAACAGTGGTAAATCCCTGTTGCCTTCCCTTTAGTATAAAAAAGGGTTTTTGCCGACCCAGTGTCTCGATTTTGCCCAAAAAGTCCCTCTGGACCTCGTTTAAAAAGAAGGGAACACTCTGTCTTTCCTTGTTAACCACAGAAAAGCAACACTCTATGAGCAAATAGGGCTTTTTTTGCACCGCTTCCCGCAATTCCTTTGTTTCAAGGATTTTTCTTGCTATTGCGTTTATAAGCTCCTTATCCCTTTTGCTGTCTTTGTCTTTTTCCCAAAGCTCTTTTCGCTTATTTACAAGATCATCAATTGATAACAAGTAAAGCTCCTTTCATCTATTTTGTTTCACCCGGATACCGCAGAGGATAGGGAACATACCATCCCTGCGGCAATCTTATTATCTCATACAAAAACCGGTGTCATCTGAAGTGAACCCCATTTAGTGCACAAAAAATAAAAAACCATGACAAAGAACAGGAAGAGGAAATCACCTTTTCCTGTTTTTTAATCTAGTTGTATTGTAAAAAATCAACCAATCTTCAACTAGCAGT
>SVRE01000060.1 GCA_015065005.1 Oscillospiraceae bacterium | reverse complement strand
ACAGCTATATGTGCCGGGAAAACGGTTTACTTGAATTTGCCCCTGACTATATGTTTGTTGACTGGGTTGTGGCAAGCAGCGAAAGGGATGAATTTCTGGACGGCGGCAATATGATGTCCCACGGTAAAATGCAGGGCTACAGCCTGCACCACCCACCAAAGGCGCTGGGACAAAGTGTGCTTTGTATGCTTTATTACAATGCCTTAACCAAAATTGCAGAGCTTTATAAGGTGCTAAATGACCAAAAAAGTGCAGGGGAGTGTCTGAAAAAGGCGGAAAATCTTAAAAAGAGCATTAATGAGCATCTTTATGATAAGAAAAAATCCCTGTACGTTGGCGGGCTTAATACTCCCGACCGTGTGGAAGAAAACGGGTGGCTACCCAAAAACACAAGCGTTGTGTATTATTTAAAGCAAGCAAACGTGCTTTCTGTGCTGTTCGGTATAGCACCGAAGGAAAGCAGAAGGGGCATTTTGGAGTATGTTGTAAAGGGCTTGAACAAGTATGAAATGCAGCCCTATTTTTACCACTTCCTTTTAAATGCCCTTTATGATGAGGGTATGTTTGAGGAGCACGGTCTTAGACTTATAAGAGAGTACAAAAGCCTTATTGAAAGGTGCGACAAGGGCCTTTCCGAGGCTTGGGAGAATATGAAGTGTGACTATTCTCACGCCTGGGGCGCAACCCCTGCCTACACTCTTAAAAGAGCATTAAGCGGTCTTGAAATTCTGGAGCCGGGCTTTAAAAAAATCAAGCTAAGCCCCAAGCTTTACGACCTTGAAAGCGTAGATATGGAAATTACGACACCGTACGGCAAAATCGAAATTTGCCAGAAAAAAGGCGAACACGTGTCAATAAAAGCACCAAAAGAGATAGAAATTGTTGAATAAAAAGTGGCTTTGACACAATAAATTGTCAAAGCCAATTTTTTAACTTTCGCTTAAATTAACCGAAAGTATTTTACTTGCGGAAACATTAAAGCTTTCTTCAATCGTGATTAAAACCCTTGCACTTAACCGAGGTGGCAAAATTCCATTTTCTATAGATGTGATGCTGCCAATGCCGACATTTAATCTTTTAGCCATTTCAGCCTTACTTAAATTGTGTTTTTTGCGTAAATATTTTATATTTTCACAAAACAAATTGATGTAGTATTTTGATTTCATATTAGCCTCTTTTATGTTTGATAACAATATGATAACACTTTGTTTGTAGAATGTCAAGTAAAATATTGGTATAATGTTATCAAAGTATTAACGAGGTGTTATTATGAAAACTAATAAAATTCAAACAGGAATAAGATTTGAACCTGAATTGCTTTATAAAATTACGTTTGTAGCCAAGCAAAATAAGCGCTCTTTAAACGCGCAATTAGAATATCTTGCTGAGCTTTGCGTAAGTGAGTATGAAAAGGAAAATGGGCAGATATCTGTTGACCCTAAAGATATTTACAATAAATAAGAAAAGGAGCTATGCGAAACATAGCTCCTTACTTTTTATATTTCCTTGTCGCTTTTATTTTTCTTGCTGTTAACATACATAACGCCGCAAATAATTGCAAGCGTCAGTGGGAAAATGATTGACACAGCAAATCCAACCTTTAAGTTATCATTAAACAGTGCAGACACCTGTCCCGCAAGGGAAGGACCTGCAAGGCAGCCAAAGTCACCCGCTAAAGCAAGCAAGCCAAACAATAAAACACCGCCGTGTGGCATTTTTTCGCTTGCCATACTGAAGGAGCAGGGCCACATCATACCCGCGCCGACTCCGCATAGCGCACATCCAATCAGTGACAGCACAGGGTAAGGGGAAAATACAGTTATTAAGTATGCTGCAATGCAGACAATTGAAGAAATAAATATACCCTTAACCAAATTTAACTTCTCGGCCATTTTGGCGTAGAAAACCCTTGTGCATCCCATACAAATTGCAAACAGGCAAGGGCCAAGCAGGTCGGACAGCCACTTTAGGTCGCTTTTGCCAATAACAATTTCGGCAAAGGCGGATGCCCATTGTGCCATTGCAAGCTCAGACGCGCCTGCGCAAATCATCATTAATATCAGAACCCAGAAAATCTTGTTTTTGAAAAGGGTCAGAATAGAGGTACCCTTCTCGCTTTCCTCCTGTAGCATATAAATGGGGGCGCGGCTGAATAAAACCATACAGGTAAGGGGAACAGCTGTCCAGGCAATTGCAATATAAATCCAATTCTCAAGGCCAAAAATCTGGAAAAATACGGTTGAAATTAACACAACCGCCGCCTGACCCCAGCAATAGAAGGAGTGAAGCAGGCTCATCATACCGTTTTTGTTCTTTGTGGGGCAAGCCTCAACAATGGGGCTTATCAAAACCTCCATTATTCCTCCACCCGCACCGCAAAGCATCATGGCAAGGATAAGCGCAACGAACTTGTTTGCCATAACCGAGGGTAACAAAAACATTGATAAAAGTCCAAGGGTGGCAAAGCAGGTTGCCGCAATTACCAATGGGCGGTAGCCAATTCTTACCGCAAATTTGGAGACAATAATATCAACAATCAGCTCCACAATAATGTTGGCTGTAATCAAAAAGCTGACCTGGGAAAGGGTAAGCCCGAAATCATTTTGGAAAAAGATGTAGAGAAGGGGTGGAAAATTAAGCATTATCGCCTGTGTAATGTACCCCAAAAATGAAGCTGCAATAGTTGCCTTGTAATTGTTCTTGATAAGCATAATTCACCTCAAAAAGTATTCGCTTTGAAGATTTTAGCACACTCCTACAAAAAAGTCAATCAAAATGGAAAAATTGGGCAAGTAATCTTGCCCAATTTTGAACTATACGATATTAACATTATACCTTTCCATAAAATAATCAAGCTGTATAAGCCAGGCAACAAGCTGGGGGGAGGACATAAGCTGCCCGAACCAGGTGCCGTTACCCGATAAAATTTCGTCAAGCTTGCTTTTGTCCAAGGTGTCCTTAATATAGCCGCCCTTGGCAAGCCTGGAATCAAGCAAGGAAATAACATTTTGCATATATTTTGGGTTGTGGGTCTTTGGGTAAGGGCTTTTCTTTCTCCACAAAATTTTATCTGGCAGGTATCCCACCATACTGTTACGCAAAAGAGCTTTTTCAACCCTGTTTTCAAACTTGATTTCCCAAGGCACATTAAATACAAATTCGAAAATTCTGTGGTCTGCAAAGGGAACGCGCACCTCAACACCGCTTGCCATGCTCATCCTGTCCTTCCTTTGCAAAAGAGAGGTCATAAAGTAATTAACGCTTAAGTAAGAAGCTATTCGCGCGGTCCTCATTTCCTCGGTGTCAGAGTCCAAAGTCGGACACTCCTCAAGGGATTTTTTGTAAATTGAGCTTATATATTCATACCCCTCATCACTTTTTGCCACCCTGTCCTTAAAAAGTGAAGCGCGCATGCGCGGTGCGTGTATCCAAGGGAAAAAGTCGGAGTAGAGCATTTCGGGGCGGTAAAACCAAGGGTAACCGCCAAATATCTCGTCAGAGCATTCGCCGCTTAAGCAAACAGTATGTTTTTTCTTTATCTGGCGGCAAAAATAAAGCAGGGAGGAGTCAATATCCGCCTGACCCACCAAATCCCTATGCTCGGTGGAAGGCAACAGTAAATCGCTAAGCTCATCTGTGGGACAGGTTAAAACCGTGTGACTTGTTCCCAAATAGTCGGCTAAGTAGGTGGCAAAATCATCGTCCTTTTCCGGCTGGAATAAGCTGTTTTTAAAGCTTTCCTTGTTCCCCTCGTACTCAAAGGAATAGGTGCTTAATATTTTACCCTGCTCCCTGTAATGCTCATTTGCAATGGCACTCACCACGCTGGAGTCAAGACCTCCCGATAAAAGCACGCTAAGGGGCACATCGGAGTCAAGCTGGCGATTAACAGCATCCACCATTAGCTCCCTTGTTTTTTCAACCGCGTAGCCTTTATCCTTAAAAAACGGCTTTGCCTCAATCTGCCAATATTTCCATTTTTTAAGCCCCTGTGGGTCGAAAATCATACACTCCCCCGGGGATAATTCAGAAATATCGCAAAAAACACTCTTGCCCGACACAAAATTGGGGCTTAAGTACAAAATCTCCCAAAGTCCGTATTTGTCAATTTTGCTTGTAATTTTGGGGTGCTTCAGCATCGCCTTGATTTCCGAGGCAAAAATCAAGCTCTCCCCCTTTAGCGAATAGTAAAACGGCTTAACCCCAAAGCGGTCACGGGCAAAAAACACCCTTTCCCCATCATAAACCGCAAAGGCAAAGATTCCGTTCAGCTTGCTTGGGCAGTCCTTCCCGTAAAGAATGTATGAATATAAAACCACTTCCGTGTCACAGCTTGTTTTTAAGGTAATGCCTTGCTTAATTAAATCCTTTTTGATTTCATCACAATTATAAATTTCACCGTTATACACAATGGTGTATTTTTTGTTTCCGTAAACCACACTCATCGGCTGCTTACCCTTTTCAAGGTCCATTACACTTAAGCGGTTATGTCCAAAAATCGCACACTCCCCTGCGAAAATGTCACTTTCGTCAGGTCCGCGGTGCTTCATTGTTTTGTTCATTTTATCAATTATCTCATAGCTTAAGGCGTATGGCTCCTTAAAGCTAACCTCTCCGCAAATCGAACACATATAAATGCCTCCCAAAAAATCAATCGCTTTTACTATTTTATGCAGCTACCATAAATTTATTACATAGGAAACTCTTGACAAGAATTTTTGTATATGCTAATATTTATATATATAATGATTTATAACCGTAGGGAGAGAAAAATGAAAAAGAAAATTTTATTTTGCCTTGTGCTAATGTCACTTTTGGTGTGCCTGCTTGCAATTTCAGCAAGTGCTGCGGATATGGTAAATTATTGCACAGTTGAGCTAACCCTTACAAATGGGGAAGTGGTTACCGCTTATTGCTCCACATCGGGTAATCAAATGCAAAGAGACAACCTATATAAAACACCTGACTCCTCGGGCGAAAAGTATAGCTGGGAGGATGTTGTTGTTTTTGACTGTCGCAATCAGGTGTTGGTTGGTAGTAATACTCCGAGAACCTTTGCGGGTGTCGGCTGTAACTCCCTTGCCAAAAATGTTACCACTGTTTATTTGTCTGAATATTTTACACACTTTTTAAACAGCACCTTTACAAGCGGCTGGACATCTCTCGATACTGTTTATATTCCGTCAACAGTAACAGAAATAAAGGGCTTTAGCGGTTCTGCTGTAAAAAATGTGGTGTTTGCCAAGGGCTCACAGCTAACAACCATCGGTGGTGATGCCTTCAATGGCTGTAAGCAGCTAAAGGATATAAATCTATCAGAATGCAAATCGCTTAAAACCATAGGCGCTAATGCATTTCGCAGCTGTGAGAGTCTTAAAAGCGTTACACTGAATGAGGGCTTGGAGTCAATTGGCTATAACGGCTTTTATTTAGCAGGGCTTGAGGGTACATTTGTAGTTCCGAATTCGCTCACCGTCCTTGATGCAGGTGCCCTTCTCAGTACAAAAATCGAAACCTTGGTTTTGGGTGACGGGGCTTTGTCCATAGGCTATAACTTTGCCGGCACACTTGATAGAACGGACAATGCTTATTTGAAAAAAGTTTATATTTCCGCAGAAACAACAGTTAGCGGTAGCAATGTATTTTTCAAATGTGCGTCCCCTGTAAGCTTTTATATCGTTGGTGAAGATTGTGAGGAAGCAAAGGCATTGCTTTTATCTAATTCCGCCGCTTTAACAAGCCGTTATATGACATTTATTGAATCCAAGGATGCTACTGATGAAACAGGTGCAGGATATGGCATTATTTATACGGGATATAATAGGTGTGCGGCGTTTTACGGTAACGTACACGATTATGAGCTTCAAGGTGAGCCAAGCTCCTGCGTTATAGAGTGCAAGCGCTGCGGTGAAATGGTGAGCAGCGGCGGTGAACACAGCTATGCGATTACAGAGGAGTTTGAGGGCGGAAAATATATTTCTCCCTGCGTTATAACAAAAAGCTGTACAGTTTGCGGAAATGTGGCAAGCACAGTTGGGCTTGGTGCAATATTTGAATGGGTTGGTTACTCAGTGCCTGAGGAGCCAATTGGCGGCTCTGTTGGTATTACGCAATGCTTTAAGGTTAATTATGTCTACTTGGCGGATTATGAAAATAGCACAGGCAAATCTCTCCAATACGGCTTGGTTGCCGCTAACGGAGCACAGACATCTCCTCTTAGCCTTGTTGACGGTAAGGTGCAAGGAGCTGACGGCACTGTAAAGGCTTCAATGAGGGAAATGAAGTTTAGCTATTTTGAAATTAAAATCGCAGGAATTACAAGTGCGAATTTTGATACCGCCTTGGTGTTCTGCTCTTATATAAGTGACGGTAAGGAGATTTACTACGTAAACAACGGTGAATTATCCAAAACAGCCACAGGCGCAAGCTACAACCAGCTTAAACCAAAGAACTAATCAAACAATACAAAATCACCCCAAGGAGATTTTCCTTGGGGTGATTTTTATGTTATGAAATATAGTCGTAAATGCGTTTAATCTTTAAGAGACCTTGCCCTCTTTAATTATCCTTGCTTTTAAAAAGAAGAAGTGCATCATATACGTTTTGAATAGGAATTACGGACACGTTATCGGGTATTTTCAGCCTTTCGTCAGCGGACTTGTGGGGAATAGCAATAGTGTCAAAGCCTAAACGGTAGGACTCGTTAAGCCTTTTTTGCACATCGCGTATTGTGCGACATTCTCCCGCTAAGCCAATTTCTCCCATAGCAAGCACGCTTTGGGGAATAGGAATGTCCTTAATGCTTGAAATAAGCGCCAAGGCAACGGCTAAGTCAATGGAAGGCTCATCAAGGCGCAAGCCGCTTACAACATTTACGTAAATGTCGTTTTGTGAAAACTTAAGCCCCAATCTTTTTTCCAAAACCGCCAAAAGCAGACAAAGTCGATTGTAGTCAACACCGTTTGAGGTGCGCCTTGGGGCAGGGAAAGCAGTGGGCGTTACAAGTGCTTGTATTTCCGCAATGATAGGGCGGGAGCCCTCCATAACGCAAACCGCGCAGCTTCCGCTTACTCCCGTGGGTCTGCCGGACAAAAGCATCTCGGAGGGGCTTGGCACCTCGATAAGACCTGTGTCCGTCATTTCAAAAACACCGATTTCATTTGTAGAGCCAAAACGGTTTTTGATAGCGCGTATAATTCGGTAGGACTGTATGCGCTCACCCTCAAAGTAAAGCACCGCATCAACCATATGCTCTAAAATCTTTGGTCCTGCAATAGTGCCCTCCTTGTTAACGTGGCCCACAAGGATTATGGAAATGCCCTTGCCCTTTGCCTTGGCAATCAGCTTTGTGGCACATTCCTTAACCTGGTTTATGCTACCGGGGATTGATGCGCAGGCAGGGTCTATCATTGTTTGAATTGAGTCAATAATTATAATACGCGGCTTTAGCTTATCGGCACTTTCAAGGACAGTGTCGATATTTGTTTCGGTCATAAAGTAGGTTTCCTCCCCCTTCATACCAAGGCGCTGACCGCGTAGCTTTAATTGCCCCTTGGACTCCTCACCCGAAACGTATAAAATTTTTGAAGGTATTTGGGAGCAAATCTGCATAAGCAGAGTAGACTTACCAATACCCGGCTCACCTGCCAGGAGTATAACGCTACCGTCAACAATTCCGCCGCCCAAAACCCTGTCAAGCTCGCAAATGCCCGTGTGGGAGCGGATGTACTCAGGCATTTCCATTTCGCTGAACAAAATCGGCTCGCTATTGTCGGTAATCAGTGCAAGACGCTGGTTTTTCACAACAGGTGCAGGAGTATATGTTTCCTCCTCAAAGGTATTCCACTTGCCGCAGCTTGGACATTTGCCCACCCATTTAGGGCTTTGGTAATCGCACTCGGTGCAAACGTAAACTTTCTTTTCCTTCATATTTTCGTCCTTAATTTTGAATTTCTAATTCAATTCTATCATAAAGCAATTATATAATCAAGCTCTTTGTGTCCCACAAACAGGTCAGTTGCCGTACTTTACCAGGGAAGCAAACAAATTAATGGCAAGGGCCCTTTTGTAGTCCTCGCTTTTTAAAAGCTCAAGCTCCCTTTCATTTGACAAAAAGCCACACTCAATAAGAACCGCAGGTATTTCTGCGCGGCTTAAAATATAAATTGATGTGTCAGCCCGCTTGATTTGCCTGTTGTTTTGGGGCTGTAAATTAGCCTTGACGGTATTTTTTATATCATTTGCAATGGTATAGCTTAAATCGCTCTTCGGGGAGTAGTAAACCTGTAAGCCGCTGTACTGTGGCTCTACAAATTTGTTCATATGTATTCCCACATAAATGCTGTTTTCCTTTTCCTCGGCTATTTTCAATCTGTTTTTCAGGTCATAAACCTTCTTTTTTCCGGTGTAATCCTCTAAATCATTATAATGGTCATAAAGAAGGGTGTCACTATCTCGGGTCAAAACAGCCTCATTACCGTTCAGCTCCAAAACCACCTTTAGTAGCCTTGCAATTTCCAAATTCAAGTCCTTTTCAAGTGTTTGGTCAGCGGCAATAGCACCCGCATCCTCTCCCCCGTGTCCCGCATCAATAACAAAGCGAATTTTTTCATTTTTGTTAAAAACAGGCAGGGGCGTGGCAGAATTTCGCTCCTTTACATACCCTGTAAAGGCTATTCCAAGGGCGAAAATCAAGGCGGCGCAAGTCAAAGCAATAATAACAAACCGTACAGTATAAAAAACAGGTCTTTCCTCTTTCATAATATCACCTCATATAAAATATATGAAATGAAAATTATTTTATTCTGAAAAGGCGCTTTGCATTTTCCGTGGTTATTTTTTGTATTTCCTCAATTGGCTCACATCGTAGTGCTGCAAGCTCATTTGCGGTCAATTCAACATAAGAGGAGCGGTTTAATTCCCCCCTGTGTGGCGTGGGTGCTAAGTAGGGTGCATCTGTCTCAATCAAAAGGCGGTCCTTAGGCACCACTAAAGAAGCCTCCTTTGGCTTTTTTGCATTTTTAAATGTAACAGTGCCTGAAAAGGAAATGTACCAGCCCAATTTTACAAGCTCCTGTGCCATTTCCGCACTACCGCTGAAGCTGTGGAAAACGCCCTTGACGCTCGGGAATTTCTTAATCATTTCAAGGCAATCCCCGTGTGCGTCCCTGTCGTGTATAATAACAGGAATGTCTAATTTTTCAGCCAGTGCCATTTGCTTTTCAAAGTATATCATTTGAAGGTCCCTTGGCACATCCTCATAATGGTAGTCAAGCCCAATCTCACCAAGGGCAACAGCTTTAGGGTGACCAAGTAGCTCCTCAATTACGGCAATTGCCTTGTCTGGGTCCTCGTAAAACACGTCTGAGGGGTGTATTCCGCAGGCGGCATATACGTTTTCAAACCTGTCGGCAAGCTCCGTTGACACCCTTGAATTTTCAAGGTTAGTGCCAATGTTTATAATGTAAGACACATTGTCGCTTAAGCAGTCGTTAATAACGCCAAGGGTACCGCCCTCGTATTCCTCTTCAAACCTTTTGTCGTCACAATGTGCGTGTGTATCAAAAAATTTCATATTTTTCCTTTATATGCTTTTCGTAAGAAAAGCCACCTTAATTATTCATTCTTCATTAAATACCGCGAGATAGCGTTGCACCCTTAAGGACACAACGCTATCGCTTTATATTTTTAGTGTACTCTTTCTCCGTTAGGTGTATCCTTGTCAAGGAAAACAACCCTAACCTCATCCTCGCCTGAAGCCAAGAGCATACCCTGGCTTTCAATGCCGCAAAGCTTGGCAGGGGCAAGGTTAGCAACAATAACTACCTTTTTGCCAATCAGACTCTCAGGCTCATAGAATTTTGCAATTCCCGAAACAATCTGTCTTGTTTCATAGCCCAAGTCAACCTTAAGCTTAAGTAGCTTCTTAGCCTTGGGAACCTTTTCACACTCTAAAATCTGCGCGGTGCGAAGCTCCACGTCCATAAACTTGTCAATGGTAATCATTGCGCAGCCCTCGGGCTTTTCGGGCTTTTGCTCAGCTTTAAGCTTAGCCTCTCTTTCAGCTTCAATTTCCTCAAGGAGCTTCTTTTCATCAATCCTTGTGAAAAGGATTTTGCTCTCCCCAACGGTATTTCCGCTTGCAAGCTTACCGAAGTCAAGGGACTCATATGATGTTAAATCCGTGTTAATCTGGCGGAAAATTTCTTCACAGGTCTTAGGAATAATCGGTGTTAAAAGAATAGCGGCAATTCTGATGGACTCCAAAAGATTGTAAAGCACAGTGCCAAGCCTGCCCTTGTTTGCTTCATCCTTTGCAAGCACCCAAGGGGTAGTTTCATCAATATACTTGTTTGCACGGCTGAGCATTGTAAATACACTCTCACAGGCATCGGAAATATGGTAGGAATCCATTAAGCTGTCAAATTCCTTAACGGTATTTTTGCAAACCGCCTTCAAGTCACCGTCAACGCCCTCATCGCCCTGCGGTACGGGAATAACACCGTCAAAGTACTTCTTGGTCATGGCAATAGTACGGCTGACAAGGTTACCTAAGTTGTTTGCAAGGTCAGTGTTAAAGCGGTTAATTACAGTTTCGTATGTGATGCTGCCGTCATTTGCGTATGGCATTTCGGAAAGAGCATAGTACCTGACACCGTCAACGCCAAAGCGTGCGGCAAGCTCATCAGCATAAACAACATTACCCTTTGATTTTGACATCTTGTCCATACCGAAGTTGAACCAGGGGTGCGCAAAAATCTTCTTTGGTAGCTCAACGCCCAAAGCCATTAGCATAATAGGCCAATAAATAGTGTGGAAACGGGCAATATCCTTACCTATAACGTGAACGTCACAGGGCCAGTATTTTTGGAACAGCTCAGGCTGAACCTCATTGTCGGGGTCATAGCCAAGACCTGTAATATAGTTGGAAAGGGCATCAATCCAAACATAGGTTACGTGCTTAGGGTCAAAGGAAACAGGAACGCCCCAGTTAAAGGATGTA
>SVRE01000059.1 GCA_015065005.1 Oscillospiraceae bacterium | reverse complement strand
CGCTGGGTCAGACTTTCGTCCATTGCCCAATATTCCCCACTGCTGCCTCCCGTAGGAGTCTGGACCGTTTCTCAGTTCCAATGTGGCCGTTCAACCTCTCAGTTCGGCTACTGATCGTCGACTTGGTAGGCCGTTACCCCACCAACTATCTAATCAGACGCGAGTCCATCTATGCGCAATTGCTCTTTGATGTATCCTACATGCGAAAAATACATATTATGCGGTATTAGCACAAGTTTCCCTGTGTTATTCCACACGCATAGGCAGGTTACTCACGCGTTACTCACCCGTCCGCCACTGATCAGGGGACCGAAGTCCCCGTCACCGTTCGACTTGAATGTGTTATGCACGCCGCCAGCGTTCATCCTGAGCCAGGATCAAACTCTCTAAAAAATTGTATCTATTCAGCCTAAGCTGATTAAATCATTTTTCAAAGCTTGATTTGCTCTTACTTAAATTACTTGTTTCGAGTATTTTCTTCTTAAACTTAAAAGAATTTAGAGTTTCCGTCTTTTGTACATTAGTTCTCTATTTTCCTAATTTCGTTCATTGTTCAATTTTCAAGGATCTTTTCTCAGGAACCCCAAAACTCATTTCATTCGTTTCGAGGACCCCTCATTTCTCAGGAACCCCAAAACTCTTTTCATTCGTTTCGAGGACCCCTCATTTATTCCCCAAGCCTGCGATGCTAACGGCTTGGGACCCCGAGATCTTTTATCTCTTGTCCTCAATTCGTTCCCATCTTTTTCTTGGTTCTCCGAGCATCAAACCTTATCTCTAAGGTTCTGTTTCGTGCACCGCTTTTCACAGTGCCTTGCTATTATATCACCTGTTCCTCACTTTGTCAAGTACTTTTTTTAAGTTTTTTAAACTTTTTTTGAAAAAGTTGTTTTTCCCTTGTTTTTCAAGGCTTTTCTTGACTCGTTTCCTTCAAGGCTTGCCTATTTTATCACTATTTCTTCCTCTTGTCAAGAGGGTTTTGAAAAAAACTTCATTTTTTATTATATTGATTCTATTTCCATAAAAATTACCATTTATATTTTTGAATTATGTCACCATAATAATATCAGAGCGTTCGAGATGTGCTTTGAGTTGTCTTGTTGATTAGGCGATTTGAAGCAAATCGCCTATGCTCGATAATATAGATTAAACGAACAGGAGTTTATTATGTCTAAGAACAACATCTCAGTACCAGAAGCTAAAGCAGCACTTGACCAATTCAAGATGCAGGCTGCAAGCGAGGTAGGTGTTACTCTTAACCAGAATGGTTACAACGGTAACTTGACCTCTAAGCAGGCTGGTTCTATCGGTGGTCAGATGGTTAATCTCGTGTGTCCCGTGCGACAGTTAAAAATTGACCGAATAAATAGACGCGCACTAAGGCATTTAAACACTATTACATACCAATATTTCATCACGATTTAAGATGTCAAATAAGATTAAAAACATCTTACAATCCTTGTATTATAAGGATTGTTGCACTTGCACCATTTTGCACCTTTGATGCCACCTTCACTACATACTTTGTCGTGGGGCGTGTGCTTGTCTTGATACGAGAGTATTATAATAAAGCGTAGCCGATGGGACTAAAATCTGAAGTGAACCCAAAAGTTTAGACAAAAAATAAATATTAAATTGATTGTGAATGAGTTCTGTATTGCACAGGGCTCATTCCTTTTAATTTCATTGAAATTCTTTCATTGTTGTAGTAATGAATGTATTCTTCCAACTTTTCAATGAATCCCCGAGGGGATTCAAATTTTTCGCCGTAATACATCTCGACCTTAAGTCTGCCAAAGAAGTTTTCCATTATGCCATTGTCCATACAATTGCCTTTTCTTGACATACTTTGTGTAATGTTGTGTTCGGCAAGTAGTCGTTGATATTCGGAATGTTGGTATTGCCAGCCTTGGTCTGAATGGAATAAAGGTCGAGCATCAGCAGGAAGCTTTTTAAACAAACCATTTAACATATCTCTAATTTGCTGCAAGTTAGGACTGGTGGAAATAGCATAAGAAACGATTTCGCGATTGTACATATCTAATATAGGAGAAAGGTACACCTTTTCATCTCCTACCTTAAATTCTGTAACATCTGTGGTTAGCTTTTCAAAAGGCTTGTCTGCATAAAAATCTCTATGTAACAGATTATCTGCAACCTTACCAACCTCTCCCTTGTATGAATGATATTTACCGTTTTTGCTTTGCTTACCACGCAAATTAAGGGCTTTCATCAACTTTAACACTGTTTTATGGTTAATTGTATAACCTTTTGCTTTCATCGCGGCGCAAATTCTTCGGTAACCATACCTTCCTTTGTTGCCGTTGTAGATTTCCAATATATCTTCTTTTTCGCTTTCATATTTGTCTTTATCTTTTTGTTTTAGATAGTAATAGTATGTGCTTCTTGCTATACCGGAAAGCTCTAACAAATCTTTAAGCGGATATCTCTGCCTTAGTTCAGCAATTATGGACGCTTTTTGCCGTTCTTTTGCTCTTCCGCAAGAACTAAGGCACTCAGTTTTTTTAAGTATTCTATCTCCATTCTGAGTCTTTGGTTCTCTGCAATTAAATCTTCTTTTACCTTTTTATCAAGCTTTGGTGGGCGTCCTTTCCTTGTTCCACTTGCTTTGCAAGCTCTGCCTCGTCTTTCTTTCATTAGACCTTCGGCTCCTTCTTCTAAATATATGCGTTCCCACCGTTTTAATAGGTCTACTGTGCTTCCACTTTTACCCAACTCATATTTACGGGCAGTTTCTCGATATCCTAAACGATGTTCTCGCATATCTAGTATAACAGATATTTTGAATTCTGGCGAGTGTTTCTTGTTTTTTCTTGACATAAAAAATATGCACCTCCAAAAGTGTCTAACTTTTGGGGTGCATATCAAACTTGTGCCCTTTTTTGTCGCACTTTTTCCATAAAAATATGGAATTTGTGATTATGTACAATTACTAATATCTTGAAAAACCTCCTATTGTATGGTAGAATTCAATTAATAAATATGAATTTACAAAGGGGCGGTATTATGCAAAAGGATAGAAAAATTATAGACAGTCATTTACACATATCAAAATGGGGGGAGAAGGACTTCGTTTCCTGCTTTGACAGCTATGTAAAGGAGCATGGAATTCACGCAGTTAACATTTGCTCAATTCCTTTGTGCCAGTCTAACGTGTGCAACAATATTATGCTGGGCTTTTTCAAAATAGCAAACCCCAACACCTATTTGCACGGCGGCATTGAGTATATAAAGGTTCCTGTGGATAATATGCCCAAGGATATGGATGCCATTACACAATACCGAGAGCTTATGGAAATAGGCTTTGACGGAATTAAAATGCTGGAGGGAAAGCCAACAGAGCATAAAAGAATAGGCAAAAGCCTTAATCACCCTGCCCTTAACAAGCTGTACGAGCAAATGGAAAAGGACGGCACTCACCTTTTAATGCACGTCAACGACCCTGACGAATTCTGGGACTTGAAAAGAGCACCAGACTGGGCGGTCAAACAAGGTTGGACATATACAGACGGCTCATTTGCCTCTTATGAAGAAATACAGACGCAAACCATAAAAATTCTTGAAAGCTACCCAAGGCTCAACCTAACCCTTGCTCACTTTTTCTTTTGTAGTAAGGAACCGGAGATTTTAGAAAAGCTTTTCGCCCTTTACCCCAATCTGTGTGTGGATTTAACCCCCGGTGGAGAGATGTATGTTGAGTTTGAAAAGAATTATGATTACTACAAGGAATTCTTTAATAAGTACTCCGACAGGCTTATTTTTGGCACAGACCGTGCTTATATGTGTGACGAAAAATACGCAAATTGGCTATTCAATGTTGTAACAACCTACATAGGCACAGACAAAGAAATTGAAGCCTTTGATAACAAAATCCTTAAGGGTC
This sequence comes from Oscillospiraceae bacterium, assembly GCA_015065005.1. GTDB lineage: Bacteria > Bacillota > Clostridia > Oscillospirales > CAG-272 > RGIG2000. The sequence continues at coordinate 7,116 of SVRE01000059.1, read as the reverse complement.
TTGGCTTGCCAAGAGAGAGGGTTGACAACATTTTCTTTGCCAACTTTGAACGTCGTGTCGGCACTTCCCCAAAGCCGATAGATAAGGAGAAATTTAAGGCGTATATAGAAAAGTACTCCTTTGCGTTGACGGATTCTGACAAGCAAAGAATAGAGCTTCTTTCACAAAAGTATTTGAAACAATAAAAAATGCGAGCTATTATAGAAAATGGCTCGCGACAAGGCAAGACACGGCAAGGCATTTGAGGGACTTCTCAATAGATATTTCAAAAAGTAAGGTAAAGCCTTACAGTACAAGGACTTTTCACGAATAACATATAAGAGGAAGTGAGGAAACTCGCTTCCTTTTTTCGTGCAGTTTTCCACAAATACATGGAATTTTTGTGGAAATTTTGCTCTTGTAAAAATAGAAAAAGCTCAAAAAGTGGAAGTTATTTTATATGGAAAGTTTTTTATTTAATTATATCGTGTATCAACAGGGTTTTATACTGACTTTTCTAACAGAATGCTTGTGTGTAAATTATAGTTTTTCTGTGTGGTTTAATTGATATTAAGCTTGTGTATTTGCATTTAAATGAAAAAGACAAAACAGAGTTGATTTTACCGCTTTATGATGTTATAATGAAAAAAGCGCTGACTCTCTTTAGGGAAAGAGGGAAAGGGGATAAAAGAATTTATTTTAATCTTAATCAAAAGCGACATTAGCAATAAAAGCGTTGCAAAAGCGCTACTCAGCATGTATTTATAAAAACGCAAAATTTATTCCAATTAAGGAATACATAAAAGAGGTAAACAAAATGAGCAAAGAATTTCCGAAAGTTAAGCACAAGGTAATAGACGGACACCTTCATTTTTATGATTGGAAGGATGAAAATGGAGTAGATTTTTTTCATTGCTTTGAGGAGTACAGAAACGAAATGGGGCTTGCAGCTATCAATCTTTGCGCCCTTCCCTCGGGCTATGGATGTGATGTTACAAGCAACCTGATGTGCGCAATTTATAAACTGATAAATAAAAACACCTTCGCTCACGCAGGACTTCTATATAAGGAATATCCAATGGGCGAAAAGCTACCTGAGTATATGAATTTTGCAACTCAGCTTGATGAGCTTGAAAAAATCGGATTTGACGGCATAAAAATGATTGAAGGTAAGCCGACAGCACACAGAACGATAGGTAAAAATCTATTAAACTCCGACCACGACAGATTTTTTGCCGAGGCAGAGGCTCGCGGAACTCACATTATTTTCCATGTAAATGACCCGAAGGAGTTTTGGGAAAAGGAAGGTGGGGATTATTACGGAGATGACACCTATGCAACCAACGAGGAGCTATATAGACAGGCGTACGCCATACTTGAAAAGCACCCGAATCTTAAAGTAACCTTTGCTCACTTTTTCTTTAAATCAGATACTCCCAAGGACTTAATTGAGCTTTTTGAGAAATATCCTAATGTATGTGTTGACCTAACACCAGGTTGGGAAATGTATCTTTCCTTTTACGAGAATAAGGCATATTTTAAGGAGTTTTTTGAAAAGTATTCAAAAAGAATACTCCTTGGCACAGACGCTTACTTTCCAAGACCTAGTGAATGCAGTATGTGGCTTGTTGACAGGGTTTACAGATTTTTAGCAAGCCCCGATATTGTGAAAGCGGTGGCGGACAGATATGAGAGTGGGCTTTGCATATCCAATGAGGCTATCGAAAATATAACCTATAAGAATTTTGAAAGCCGCGTTAGCAAAGAGCCCAAGGAAATAAACAAAGAGGCGCTAATTGAATATTATCAAAAATATAAGCACCTAATGACCGAAGATGACATTAAATATGTTGACAGTGTCTTTGAAAAATTTCTATAATATGGCAGAGACGTTATACGAAAATGTACGAATATATTTGTAGCACAAGGTAGCGAACCTAATTATTTGATTAGTTGTCGGCTTTGTTTTGACCTTACACAAGGGAGCAAGTTTCTTGTTCCCTTTTTTTGTTACACTTTTTCCATACAAACATGGAAATTTTATGGAATTTCTAATTTTGATTTTTGGAAAAAACGCCAAAAGTGGAAGTTATTTTATATGGAAAGTTTTTTATTTAATTTTAACACATAAAATAATGATTTTAAATTGACGTTTCTAACAGGAATTTAATATAAAAATTGCCAGCCCCCTGTATGATTTTAATAGATTTATATAGATTTCTCAACCTTCCATATATGATTAAAATAAATACATTTAATAAAGTCTAAACATACATAATATAAATTTTTTATATACAACCTTTTTTATTTCTTAAGTAAAACTATTTCCTCATTACTGAAAGAAATGATTTCATCTTCATCATTTTATGTTGAAAAGTATTTTATTGTGTGATACAATTTAGCTGATAAATACGATTTTGGAAAAGGAGATTTGCAATGTATAAATCGCCCGAAGAAATATTAGAGGAATTAACACTTGAACAAAAGCTATCACAGCTTGTCGCACATGGCTCACCGTCTGATTTTGTAAATGATGACAAGAGCTTTAACTGCGAATTTGCAAGGGAAAAATATCCAAACGGACTTTTTGGACTTATGGTACCCATAGATTTAGATCCCCAAGAAATCGGAGAATGGGTTTGTCAAATGCTTGATTATTTTAAGAGTGTTTCACCCGTTCCACCGATTTTGATGTGCGAATCACTGCACGGGATCTTAGGCAAGGGGACAACCGTATTCCCACAATCAATTGGTATGGGAGCAAGCTTTGATACCGACCTTGTGAGGCGTGTGGGAGAGGCCATAGGAAAGGAAGCAAGAGCACTTGGAATTCGTTTATCCCTTGCTCCTGATCTTGACCTTGGACGAGAGCCAAGATGGGGACGAATTGAGGAGACATACGGTGAGGATTCTTATCTTGTCGGAGCTATGGGAGAGGCGTATGTCAAGGGTATTCTTGGAGATGATCAAAAATACGCTGCCACCCTTAAGCACTTTGCCGCACACGGCTCACCCAAATCAGGAGTAAACCTTTCATCAACAACCGTAACAGAGCAGGAGCTGTGGGATAAATATCTACCACCATTCCAAAAGGCACTTGATGCAGGCGCATACTGTGTTATGCCAGCCTATTCTGCATTAAATGGAATACCCTGTCATGCAAATCCCTTTTTAATGAATGATATTTTAAGAGAAAAGCTTGGCTTTGACGGAGTAGTAATTTCCGATTTTGGAGCAATATCAATGCTTTCGTTTTTTCAATGCATGGCACAGGACGAAAGGGAAGCAGCAAAGCAAGCTATTTCCTGCGGTATTGATATTGAAGCTCCCGATGCTTGGGCGTATGGAGATAATCTTAAAAATCTAATTGAAAATGGCGAAATCAGCATCTGTGAGATTGACAAAATAGTTCTTCGTGTCCTGAAGCTAAAGCAAAAGCTTGGACTTTTCGATATGCCAAATCCGAATATTGATGATATAAAGAAAACAGTTCGCTCACAAGAGCATAAGGCACTTGCAAGGGAGGCTGCCGAAAAATCTATAGTTCTTCTTAAAAATAATGGCGCTCTCCCTCTTAAAAAGGGCTCAAAAATCGCGATTGTCGGTCCTAACGCCTTTTCTGTTCAATTGGGTGATTACGCATTGCCTAAATTTGATGTGAAAACTCCCTTTGAAGCGATTAAGGAGCGCGCTGAGATATCAGGCGGAGCTGTCCTCTCAGCCAAGGGCTGTGATGTTTACGGTACGGACACATCAGGCTTTGAGGAGGCAGAAAATCTTGCAAAATGGGCAGACACTGTTGTTTGTATTATTGGTGGAAAAAGCATGAAGGGCTACGGTGTCGGCTGGGGAAGTGAGGAGGAATCAATTCTGACCTGTGGCGAGGGCAGAGATATGCACGATTTAACTCCCGGTGGACCACAGCTTGACCTTGTTAGAAAAATGATAGATACCGGCAAGGATGTGGTTGTTGTTATGATTGACGGAAGGCCCGAAACGCTTTTTGATGTTACTAAGAATTGTAATGCTTTAGTTAGCGCCTGGTATCCCGGAGAGGAGGGCTCGGTGGCGCTTGCTTCCTTGCTTTTCGGTGATGTCAATTTTTCCGCAAAAACACCTGTAACCTTCCCGAAGCATACAGGACAGTTGCCTCTTTGCTATGATAATCTACCGAGTGATTACGGATATTATCACAAGCCGGGAACGCAAGAAGTCCCCGGATGTGATTATGTCTTTTGTGACACTAATCCTGAATTTCCTTTTGGATTTGGAATTGGATATTCAAGGCTGATCTATCGTTCTTTAAATGTAAAATATGAAAACGATAAATTGCAAATAACCGTTGAAATAGAAAATTCAGGCAAATTTTCTGCTACCGAGCCTGTGCTTGCCTATATTCGTGACGAAATCGCATCTGTTCCTCAGCCTATAAAAAAGCTTGTAGCATTTGAAAGGGTTGATATTGATGCAGGACAAACCCAAAAAATTCAACTGACTATTCCAAAGGAAATGCTTATGTTTACAGGATCGGATATGAAAAAACGATTCGAGAACGGTTGGTTCACAGTAAGTGTTGAAAGACTTTCTACACGGATTCATATCGGTGAATAAACAAAAGAGGAACGGACAAAAAACGTCTGTTCCTTTTTGAGTTATAGATAGTTTGCAATTCGTAGCCACACGTAGCGAGAAAGACCGCAGTCGGGAGTATTCGGTAAGCGTGGTGCTATTTCAAAGCGCACGTGTTCTGCCTTGTCAGAAAAGCCACCGCCGGGGATTTCGTCAGGGCTGTAAATTGCGTATGTAACTCCATTTTCTCTGATTTTAGAAAGGTTAGTCATAAAGCCGTTTGTTGCTTTTGTAAGGTGACATTTGTCATTTGTTAAAAGATAATAGAGTAAATCGGCCTCTGCACGCCAAATGGACCAGGCGTGACCTGCACAAATGGCAGGACCATCAGCATCTCCCTCCCATTGTGTTTCCCACCAACGGAGAGAAGAGCCGTGCATTTGACAAATCGGCGTCTTAATTACCCAGCTATTATGAATATCAAGGATTTCCTTGGCCTTCTTAATATATTTTTCCTCTTTGCTTACATATTTACAATAGTAGAGCAAGCAAAGCGCTGTACAGGAAATTGAGCCATCCTCCATTTCCTCCTCGACTAAAGATGATTTCGCGCCCTCTGTTGGGAAGGAAAGGCCACGATTAAATAAAAACTCTGCCATTTTATAAGCGCTATTAAAGCACCTGTTTGAAAAATCCTTGTCGATGTCTATAAAATAAACAGCCATATCTACAATAGGTATCATAGGGCAACACACGGTTGTGTAGTCCTCTTTGGAATTTCCCCAATCTACCTCTATGTGCCCGTCGTCCTTTTGGTAGTGAGATAACAAACACTCCGTCGCCCCTTTTGCATAAATTAGGTATTTTTTGTTTCTAAAATACTTATATGCATCAAGCAAAATGGTAATGCCGAAAAACAGCTCCTGCACACGTTGAGATTTATATACATTATAGGCAGGAAAATTAAGGTGTGGCTTATTTAGTATTGTGCAATGCTCTGTGGCTTTTTCCTCGTTCTCCTCGGTAATTATGTCAAGCAAGGATAAAACCTTGCTTTCAAGGGCGGTTATTTCCTCGCAAGATAGCTTGTCCTTGTATTTTGATAAAAAACGCAAGGTGGCACCTGCCCAGCATTGATGCTCACATAAGTTTCCGTCGGTGTGCTTTTTGATTATGTCAAGATCAACGCTGTTCATTGATTTTTTGTATAGCTCAAAAAGACTATTGTAGCCATAAACCGTAACATCGCCACCCAGCTTGTCACCTTTTTTAAGAGTTAAACGTACCTCGCCCTCGTGCTTGATTTTGTATTTTTGGCTAAACTGAAGCTCCCTGGCTTGCCCCTTATGCTCCTCTATTAACGCATCATACTCGCCATAAGGGTAAATTTCTATTTCATCACCTATTTTGCCGCCGCTAATGTTGTAATCCAAAAATGGCACATCATATACATTAGCTAATTCTTTCAAGCAAGAATTAAAGCTATCAACGGGCAAAACCACAAATTCGAGAGATTGTCTGCCCTGTGGTGTATTATAGGCTTTATCGTATGTGGCAAGGAGCTTTAGGTTAACAAAATAATGTCCCCAAGAGAAAGGCGAATAGTCCATTTTCCACCCTTGTGCCACCCCTTTTATAGCAATTAAAAGGTTATTTTCACAAGGGCTCGTAAGGTAAAAGTAAATTATATCCTTGTTCCTTGACATGTATGGAGAATTAAATAGGTATTGATTTTTCCATCCACCACCATTTAGCTTGCCCATAAAATTCAAGGGCAAATTAATTCCAAATTCACTTAAATTGTTTGCTTTTGTTTCCATATGGAATAAAAGTCCGTTTTTATATGTAGTGGCTGTAAGCGTTGTTTTAGTGTTGGTGGCATACCATTTATCTCCCATGAATATGAGGTCGTCGCGCCTATCAGCATATGGAGTTTGTGGTGGCTTTTTGCCCTTTGTTATATCGTCTGTATTTAAGGTGTAGCACACGCTTAATGGAGTTTTATCTAAAATTTCTCTGTTTGTGCGTGTATCAAAAATAGTACCATTCTTATCAAAAATAATATTCATAATTACTTCATTTACAAAAATTAATTACTAATTGTCAAATAGTAATAACTAAATTGTTTCTCTCTTTCCTTTGCGATGCTTTTCAATGTTTGGGCAAAGCGCATTTTTAAAAAATTTCGTTGTATTCAAAGCGCGCAAGTGCTTTTTATCTATCTACAGTATTCATTTCCCTTTAATCCTTAGTCTTCAACGAAATTATACCATAGATTATGTGTATTTTCAATAAAAAGTCATTTTTGATTGAATTACAAAATTCGATTTTTAACCAAACCGCAATAATGATAATCGGCTTTTTCACCACATGCTAAGATTGGTAGCGATGAGGCAAAACAGGTCAAGGCATTTGAAGGACTTCTCAATCGTTATTTCAAAAACTAATATATTGACACTCAAGAATATAGCTTTACATAAAGGGCAGAATTTTCTGCCCTTTTATTTTGCGGTTGACAAAACGCGATTAGCAGTATATAATATGTACAGGCAAACATTTAATTGTTTG
>SVRE01000058.1 GCA_015065005.1 Oscillospiraceae bacterium | reverse complement strand
AAGGCATAATGCAGGAGGCAAAAAGAGGGGTACCAAGGATGATATGACAGTTATCTGCGCGGTGATAAATTAAAGCCGAAAATCATATAATAAATCCGTAGGGCGGGGGCTTGCTCCCGCCGATTAAATCAGCATACAGTAATGTAGCGGAGGATCTTTAACGTTATATGAAACGATTATTCTTTATCTTAATTTTATTTGGCGTTCTGTGCCTGTGCGCCTGCGGCAAGGAATACGGCATACTTGATTATCAAAGCAAAAACATAGTGGCGGAATGTATTGTAAACGGTAATTACCGTGTGGTTCTGACAAAGGAAAATGATTTTTTCACCGTTACCGTTAAGGAGCCGCGGGAGGCTACGGGTATTTCATTTGAAATTGAGGGAGATACCGTAAGCGCGGTTTCGGGGGACACAAAAATACAGCTTGAGAAAAGCGCCCTTGGCGGCATTTGTGCCATTTCCCAAATCTTTTCTCAAAGTGAGGATTGCTTGACAAGCGCTACGGAAAAGGGCGGCGGCAGCGTGCTTACCTTTCAAAAGGAATCCTGTATGTACCAAATCACCATAGGCGAAAGCTCCGTACCAAAAAGAGTGAAAATCATAAGTGAAGCCTTTGAATACGATATCGAGATTTGTTCAATTGAACTAACGTGAAGCTTATCTGAGAAAAAGAAATAAGCGGCAAACCTCTTGCGCAAAACGAAAAGCAACGCACAAGAGAGAAACAACCCTTCCGCCTGCCATGGCAGGCACCTCCCCTTACACAGGGGAGGCTACAATGCAGAATACAAATCAAATCGTATAGCATTTGTATAGAGGGACTTCGCCCTCATGCGTAGTGGAGAGGTTGACCTCCTATGTAGGGGAGGGGTCCGCCCTCCCGAAAAAGCAAAACCAAATTGTTGCCCTCCCATGTAGGGGAGGGGTCCGCCCTCCCGAAAAGCAAAACCAAATTGTTGCTCTCCTATGTAGGGGAGGGATCCGCCCTCCTGAAAAGCAAAACCGCACGGAAATTCCGTGCGGTTTTTTGTTAAAGTATGCAAAATATAAGAGAAATGGTTGCAACAATTAATTGGAATGCAAGGTTGAAAAAGCTTAGCTTGATTGCCATAGACACTCTTTTTTTGCCTTGCTGTGTTGCTTTCTTTTTAACCTTTTGCTTAACCTCCAGCTTTTTGTACTGATAGTCCTCTGGCAGCATACGGTTTAGCTCGTATTTCTTGCTGGACACAAGGGAAAATGATATTGCCTCGGAGCGTATAATAACAAAGCTTATAATCGAAATCAATATGCCAACAACAGGAAAAATGTACATAGGCAGACTATCGTTTGTTATTTCAACGCCTAAAATTCCCGATACAAAGGGAAGCAATGAAATAGCGATGTTCAAAATAAAGAACATTTTCAGCGTATTCCAAAAATGCGTATGACGGTGAAAAAACTCTTCTTGAAAATATTGAAGCATTTCGTAGGTGCGCTCATAGGTTACATTTTCGGTATTCTTTTGATTGTCCATAAATGCCTCCTTACTTAAAATATTTCTTATCAAGAGAGCGTAATTGAATTGCCTCGGCTATATGCTGTGGCTCAATATCGGTACAGTCATCTAAGTCAGCAATTGTTCTTGCTAAGCGCAAAATCCTGTCGTGTCCGCGGGCGGACAAGCCAAGGGCAGTAAATGCGCTTTCCATAAGTGCGGAGCAATCGGGGGATAGGGCACAGTATTTGCGTATGTGCTTTGCTTCCATTTGGGCGTTACAGGTAACGGGCGAGCCGCTTTCCTTGTAGTCATCCTTAAAGCGCTCTTGCATTATTTTGCGTGCTTTGTTTACACGCTCTCTTATGTCGGCGGAGGACTCAGTAGCCTCACCCTGAGACATTTCCTTGTAGTTTAAGGATGGCACCTCGATTTGAATATCAATTCTGTCAAGCAAAGGGCCGCTTATCTTAGATATGTATTTTTTGATATCTGTTGGCTTGCAGGTGCATTCCTTTGTCGGGTGTCCAAAATAGCCACACTTACAAGGGTTCATGGCGCAAACAAGCATAAAGGTGCAGGGGTAGGTTAAACGTCCTGCAGTTCTTGTGATTGTAATCTTCCCATCCTCTAACGGTTGACGCAAGGATTCGGTTACAAGGCGGTTGAACTCGGGTAGCTCGTCAAGGAACAAAACACCGTTGTTTGCAAGGGAAACCTCACCGGGCATGGGTATTTTACCGCCACCCGCTAAGGCAGGGGCAGACATTGTATGGTGCGGGGAACGGAAGGGACGTGTGGTAATAAGGGAAACATCCTTGTCAAGAAGCCCCGATATTGAGTGTACCTTCGTGGTTTCAATCGATTCCTCAAAGGTCATTTCGGGCAAAATCGAAGGAATCCTTTTTGCAATCATTGATTTCCCTGTACCTGGAGGACCAATAAGCAAAAGGTTGTGTCCGCCTGCCGCCGCAATTTCCGCTGCACGCTTTGCCGCCCTTTGTCCTAAAACATCCTTAAAGTCGGGATAGGCTTGTATAGCCTCCTCCTTGTCTGGTTCATATACAACAGGAGTCAACGGGCGCAGGCCATTAAAATGGTCGATAATTTCAAGCACGTTTTTAACACCGTAAATTTCAATACCCGAAACAACGCTTGCTTCCTTTGCATTTTCGTAAGGCACAAAAATTCTTTTCCTGCCTGCTTCCTTTGCGGCAAGTGCCATACACAAAACACCGTTTACACGCCTGATGTCACCTGAAAGCGAAAGCTCACCGATAAAGCAACAATCCTGTGCCAAGTGGGCATTTTCCAATACGCCGGCATTAATTAAAATGCTTATCAAAATAGCAAGGTCGAAGGAGGACCCCTCTTTTCTCATATCGGCAGGGGCTAAGTTTACAATTATCTCTCTGTCAGGGAAGGGGAGATGTGAGTTTATACAAGCCGCACGCACTCTTTCCTTTGCTTCCTTTATGGCATTGTCGGGCAAGCCAACTATTTCAAAAACCGAAAGCTTTGTGTCGGAATGACATTCCACCGTTACCTCGTAGCTGTCAATTCCAAAAAGCCCCGCAGTATAAGCATAACTAATCATAAAATACCTCACTTGAAGTCGTTACAAAAATTTTAACATAATACTAAAGACAAATCAAGAAAAATGTGATAAAATGTAAAAAAAGAGCAAAAAGCATCCCTTGAAAAAGGACGCGAGAGAAAATCCCTCCTTCCGTCAACTGCGTTGCCACCTTCCTCATCTGAGGAAGGCTAACGAGAGGTGCGCTTGAGTGAAAAAGCATCCCTCGGATGAGGGAGGGGGACCGCGAAAGCGGTGGTGGGAGAGAAATGAAGGATTACGAAAGAAAAAACGTTGCGTTAGCACGGACACTTAGAAAAAATATGACACCGGAAGAAAAGCATTTATGGTATGATTATCTGTGCAGCTATTCCGATAGATTCCAGCGGCAAAAGCCGATAGGCAATTACATTGCAGATTTTTATTGTGCAAAAGCGAGGTTGGTGGTTGAGCTTGACGGTAGCGGACATTATATCAAGGGCCAACCGGAATACGATAAGGAAAGAACCGAGTATATGAAAACCTTGGGTATCGAGGTAATAAGGTTTACTAACATAGATATAGCTAAAAAATTTAGCGGAGTGTGTATAGCTATTGATAAAGCGGTTAAAGTGAGAAAGAAATCCCTCCTTCCGTCAACTGCGTTGCCACCTTCCTCATCTAAGTAAGGCTAACGAGAGGTGCGCTTGAGTGAAAGGAGCATCCCTCAAATGAGGGAGGGGGACCGCGAAAGCGGTGGTGGGAGAGAAAAACAATCCCTTTAATAAAGTGAGAAACTAAGATATCGAAAACCAATTAACAACGGAGGCAAAAAATGAAAAAGAACTACACATTTAAACTGAAATTAAACGAGGAAATGGCAAAAAAGCTTGCATACGTTTCCGATAAAGAGGGGTTGAGCGTACAGAATATGCTTGTACAGCTTACAAGACAAAAGGTGCAATATTTTGAGCGTGTCAAGGGCAATATTCAAAAAGCGTCTTTGGCGGAAACGGACTTGTCCGATTTTGAGGTCGAAGAACAGTAATTTCGTACTTTGATTTTGTAATTTTTATTTGAAACGATGCCACATTTCGTTAGTTATCTAAAATTATTTGAAAAAAGTCTGCTTTTTTGTACGAAAGCAGTGAATTTTTGCTACATTTTTTAATTAAAATGACAAAAATGTTCAAAACAACATAAAAATTGTGTTTAATCTATTGAAAATTTTTTTTGAAAGTGCTAAAATATCAGTGTGCGTGCAGTGACACGGACGTCATTTGTTGCGCAAACAAAAAGATTATTTAAAACTTGGAGGTTTTTATGATAACAAGAAAAAAGCAGTCAATGGACGGTAATACCGCCGCGGCTACTGTCAGCTATGCGTTTACAGAAGTTGCAGCTATTTACCCAATCACACCATCAAGTGTTATGGCTGAGCTTACAGACTCTTGGTCTGCAACTGGCTTAAAGAACATTTTTGGTGAAGAAGTAAAGGTTACTGAGATGCAGTCCGAGGCTGGTGCAGCCGGTACAGTTCACGGCTCCCTTGCAGCAGGTGCGCTCACAACAACCTACACAGCATCACAGGGTCTTCTTTTGATGATTCCTAACATGTACAAGATCGCAGGTGAGCTCTTGCCAAACGTTATTCACGTTTCCGCACGTTGTGTAGCTTCCCACGCTCTTAACATTTTCGGTGACCACTCTGACGTTTATGCTTGCCGTCAAACAGGTTATGCTATGATGGCTTGTACAAACCCACAGGAGGTTATGGACTTAGGTGCAGTTGCTCACCTTTCCACAATTAAGGGTAGAGTTCCTGTTCTTAACTTCTTTGACGGCTTCCGTACCTCTCATGAAATTCAGAAGATCGAGGTTTGGGACTATAAGGATCTTGAGGAAATGGTTGACAAGGATGCAATTGCAGCATTCCGTAGCCGTTCTATCAACCCTGAGCATCCTGTTCTTCGTGGTTCCGCAGAAAACGGTGACATTTTCTTCCAGCACAGAGAGGCTTGTAATACATATTACGACAACTTCCCATCTATCGTTGAAGAATACATGGGCAAGGTTAATGAAAAGCTTGGCACAGACTATAAGCTCTTTAACTACTACGGTGCTCCCGATGCAGAGAGAGTTATCGTTGCAATGGGCTCTATCTGTGACGTTTGCGAAGAGGTTATTGATTACCTCAATGCTGCAGGCGAAAAGGTTGGTCTTGTTAAGGTAAGACTTTACCGTCCTTTCCGTGCAGACAAGCTTGTTGAGGCTATTCCTGCAACAGCTAAGAAGATTGCAGTTCTTGACAGAACTAAGGAGCCTGGCTCTCTTGGTGAACCACTTTACCTTGATGTTGTTTCTGCTCTTGCAATCAACGGCGTACAGGCTAAGGTTGTTGGCGGCCGTTACGGTCTTGGTTCTAAGGACACAACTCCTGCATCTGTTTTCGCAGTTTATGAAAATCTTAAGCTTGACGCTCCTAAGTCCAACTTTACAATCGGTATCGTTGATGACGTAACAGGTCTTTCACTTCCTGAAACAACAGCTCCTGACACAAGTGCACAGGGTACAATCTCTTGCAAGTTCTGGGGTCTTGGCGGTGACGGTACTGTTGGTGCGAACAAGAACTCTATCAAGATTATCGGTGACTATACAGATAAATTTATTCAGGCTTACTTCCAGTATGACTCTAAGAAGACCGGTGGTGTTACAATTTCTCACCTTCGTTTCGGCGACAAGCAGATTAAGAGCCCATACTACATCACAAAGGCAGACTTCGTTGCTTGCCATAACCCATCTTACATGCTCAAGGGCTACAAGATTGTAAATGATGTTAAGCCGGGCGGTACATTCTTGCTCAACTGCCAGTGGAGTGTTGACGAGCTTGATGCTCAGCTTCCTGCAGAGGTTAAGAAGTATATCGCTGACAACAACATTCAGTTCTACATTGTTAATGCTATTGACAAGGCTGTAGAAATCGGTATGGGTAAGAGAACAAATACTATTCTTCAGTCTGCATTCTTTACACTTGCTAACATTATGCCAATTGATGAAGCAATTGAAAAGATGAAGTACATGGCTAAGAAGTCTTACCTCAAGAAGGGTGAGGCTGTAGTTGAAATGAACTACAAGGCTATCGATGCCGGCAAGGATGCTCTTGTTAAGGTTAATGTTCCGGCAGCTTGGGGCTCAATCGTTGTTGAAGACAAGAAGGAAACAGTTGCAGGCGCAAGACCTGAGCTTGTTAAGTACGTTGAAAACGTTGTTCTCCCTGTATCCAGAATGGAAGGCGATAAGCTTCCTGTTTCCGCATTCGTTGACTATGTTGACGGTACATTCCCACAGGGCGCTGCAGCTTACGAAAAGCGCGGTGTTGCAGTTTTAGTTCCTGAATGGATTCCTGAAAACTGTATCCAGTGTAACAACTGTGCATATGTATGTCCACACGCTACAATCCGTCCTTACGCTATGAACGCTGATGAGGCTGCAAACGCACCTGCATCCACAAAGTTCACAGCTAAGATGATCGGTAAGGGCTGTGAGGATTATAAGTTTACAATGGCTATCAGCCCACTTGACTGTATGGGTTGCGGTCTTTGTGTAAACGTTTGTCCTGTTGCTGTTAAGGCAAAGGCTAATAACACACCTGAAAAGACAGCTATCAGAATGGTGCCACAGGCTAGCCAGGCTGATCAGCAGGCTGCATTTGACTACGCAGTTGCAAATGTTTCCAAGAAGGATCTTCCATTTGCTGAAACATCTGTTAAGGGTAGCCAGTTCAACCAGCCACTCCTTGAGTTCTCCGGCTCTTGTGCAGGCTGTGCTGAAACATCTTACGCACGTCTTATCACTCAGCTCTTCGGTGAGAGAATGTATATCTCAAACGCAACAGGTTGTTCTTCTATCTGGGGTGGTTCTGCTCCTGCAACACCATACACAGTAAATAAGGATAGCCTCCGCGGTCCGGCTTGGGCTAACTCCCTCTTTGAGGATAATGCTGAGCACGGTCTTGGTATGTTCCTCGGTCAGAAGACCCTTCGTGAAAAGCTCATCCGTAAGGTTGAAGCTATGATGGAAAGCGACAAGGCTTCTGATGAATTCAAGGCAGCAGCTCAGGCATTCCTTGATACAAAGGATGACGGTAAGGCAAATGAAAGCGCTACAAAGGCTCTTATCGTTGAGCTTGAAAAGGCAGAGGCACAGGGTTGTCCTGTAGCTAAGGAAATTCTCCTTGAAAAGAACTACCTCTCCAAGAAGTCCGTATGGATCTTCGGTGGTGACGGTTGGGCGTATGATATTGGATTTGGCGGTCTTGACCACGTTCTCGCTTCCGGTGAAAACGTAAACGTAATGGTATTTGATACTGAGGTTTACTCCAACACAGGTGGACAGGCTTCCAAGGCTTCCAACATCGGTCAGGTTGCTCAGTTCGCAGCAGCAGGTAAGGCTATCGGTAAGAAGAACCTTGCTGAAATCGCTATGTCCTACGGCTATGTATATGTAGCACAGATTGCTATGGGTGCTGACCCTGCACAGACAATCAAGGCTATTGCAGAGGCTGAGGCTTACAACGGTCCATCCCTCATTATCGGCTATGCACCATGCGAAATGCACGGTCTTAAGGGCGGTATGACTAACTGCCAGGGCGAAATGAAGAAGGCTGTTGAGGCTGGTTACTGGGATCTCTTCAGATACAACCCAGCACTTAAGGCAGAGGGCAAGAACCCATTCACACTTGACTCCAAGGAGCCAACAGGTGACTACCGTGCATTCTTGACAAGCGAAACACGTTACAGTCGTCTTGCACAGCAGTTCCCAGAAAGAGCAGAAAAGCTCTTTACCGCAAGTGAAGAGGCTGCAAAGGCTAAGTACGAGCGCCTTAAGAGATTCGTTGAGCTTTACAAGTAATATTGTTATAGCTAGCAAAATAAACAATTCAAAAGCTCCTGCGGTTAATTCCGCAGGAGCTTTTTTGTTGAATTTGCCATATTTACTTTGGAAAAATTTATGTCTCTATATGTAGAAATATTTTTTATAAGGAGAATGGGGCAAATGAAGAAAAAACTATTGATAATGCTATCAATGTTAGCGCTTTTTGTGTGCTTGCTTGCGGTAGCTTTAGTAAAACACCAAACAGCTATATTGACATTATCGTGTCCGGAATTACTCAGGCTAATGCAGACACCTATGTTGTATTTTGCTTGTACGTAACAGATGGTACAAATATGTATTATCTTGACAATGAAACAACAAGCACAACAGTAACAGGCTTGAATGTTAGCGTAATAAAATAGTATATAAATAAAAAGCTACCGAGCGGATAAATTTGGGTCATTTACGCTCGGCAGCTTTGTTACTTATTGACAAATTGCCCAAATAATGCTATAATAAAGTGAATTAAATTAATTATATAAGGAGAAATTTATGAAAAAGGCGCTTATATTCATTTTTATACTTACTGCCTTGTCTTGCCTTCTTGCAATTTCCGTCAGTGCAACGGAATGGTTTGGCAACGTGGAGATTATTGACGGCAACAATGACGGCAAAAGCGACATCGTTATTACAGACATGTTACCTGATGTTGTTGCTGGGGACGAAACAACACCCTCAAGCGCAGAGGCAAGGGTGAAAATCAGCTGTAATTGCACAAGTGGCTCACACACCTTTCCTGCATATTATGTATGTACAAAAGAGGATAAAACGTGCTTGTACAGGCTTTCCTATGCAAAATTAAACGAGCTTTTGCCCGATTATTGCGAATCTGCAGCTACTATAGATGGAACCAAAATTCTCGCTTTCGAGGTACCGAATGGATTTACATCAAACTATTCCGGCTTCTTTTACGAGTCGATAGGCGGCTCGTTAAAAATGGCGGCTACATCTCTTCAATATTTTAGCTTTGCTAAGTGCTCCACTATGACAAGCTCTGCTGCAACAACATCGGGCAAGAATTGGTTGCAAGGTTCACCTATTAAAGAACTGAACGTTGGTGAATATATGACAAGCATTCCTGCTTGGTTTTTGTACGAATGCAGAAGTCTTACAACGATAACCCTTCCTGCAAATAATAGCTTGACAACAATTGGTGAAAAGGCGTTCTATACCTGCTCGTCATTAACAGGCACTATTGAATTTGCCAATGTAACACAAATTGGTAAGGAAGCCTTCAGGTATTGTTCTACAAATCAAGGCTGTTCCCTTATTCTCAACTTTCCGAAAGTAGTTACCCTGGGTGCAAGCTCAGGCGATACTCATGTATTCAGCAACTCAACAGGCATTAAGGAAATATATCTTGGCAGTAGCCTAAAGGCTATGGGTCATAATACCTTTACAAGCTGTACAGGCCTTGAAAAAGTACAGATTGATGCGGTTGACCCATCAATGACAGGATTTCCATCATATACCTTCGATGGATGTTCGTCGCTGAAAGCGTTTTCAATACCGGAGGGCATGACGACTCTTCCACAGCGTATGTTCAGCGGCTGTACCAGCTTGAAGGCGGTTTACTTGCCTTCAACCTTAACTACGATTAATTCCGCTGCTCAAATTAATGCAACTTTCTATAACTGTCAGCAGATGTATTTTGTAGCAAACCCCTTTACGTTCACCGGCGATAGCGACATTCCGGAGAAGCCTGATGTATATTATTTTCCTGAAAATCTTGAGAGTATGTCAGATGGAGAAATATTTAAGGCTTGTCGTGGCCTTAACGAAACTCTTGTGTTTGGTACAAAGGTAACAACTATCAAAAATTCATGGGCATTTAACGCAGGTATTTCAAATCCAACTCTTAAGAATATTGTTTTCTTGGGAGATGTGGATGAAATCTCTAGAAGTAACGCAGCGACTTTCTGGAACTTTACAGGCAAAATTTATTTTGCAAACGAAAATGATAAATCAACAAGTGATGTAACTATGAACGGCCTTAGCTCAAGAGTGGTATTTTGTTTTGGTGAGAACAATGAAACTCACTTGTACGAAAGAACGGAAATAACTGAGGCTGATTGCATAACCAACAGCTACACAAAAACATACTGCTTCTGCGGTACTGTAATATCGTCTGTTGAAAACGAGAATACTAAAAAGCCTCACGACTTCGAAAACGGTACAAAGACATATACCTTTGGAGCAACCTTGTTTAAAGATGTAACAAGCTGCACTGCCTGCGCACGTAATTGCGGTATAAGCAGCGAAGTTGTTGAAGAGGGAGCTGTGCTTACGGACGTTGGCTATTCTATTTGCACTTACAAGGAAGATATAGCAGCCTTCACAAGAGGCTTTATTGTAAACAATGAGCTTCTTAATATTTATGAGGATCAATGTGAAGCCTCTGTTGTAATCGGCTTTGCTGTTGCAGCAGCTGAAGGCTTTGCACAGGGTGATGATGGCTTAACTCTTAGCGACTTTAGCGTTAAAATGGTGCTAAAGGCAGAGGGGGCGGAGTTTGAATATAAAACTCTCAACTTTATAATGACATATAAGAGCGGCAACTACAAGGATGAGCTCGTATATGTTGTTGGATATACCTCTGTTGGCGAGGAGGTTAGCTTTGCAGATGAAACTCTTAATGCTGTTAGCTATAACGGTATAGCAAAGGTACCATCTGTACAAGAATAAAATAAAAGGGCTGTCGCCTATTGCGATAGCCCTTTCGTTTTGTATATCATTCGCTTTAACTCCTCCATAGCATCACTAAGTCCACCCACCTTGTCAATCAAGCCACATTCGGTTGCTTGATTTCCGTCGATAATTGAACCTACATCTGTGGCTATTTGGTCTGTTCTCATCATCAGCTTGGTAAAGCTTTCACTGGATATGCCTGAGTGGTCACAGACAAACTTGGTAATTCTCTCCTGCATTTTTTCGAAGTAGAAAAAGGTTTGGGGGGAGCCAACCACTGTGCCGTTTATTCGCACGGGGTGGATTGTCATGGTTGCAGAGGGAACAATAAAGGATTTTTTGGCGCAAACCGCAAGGGGAACGCCAATTGAGTGCCCACCGCCTAAAACAAGGGAAACGGTGGGCTTTTTCATGCTTGCAATCAATTCTGCAATGGCGAGTCCTGCCTCCACATCACCGCCCATTGTGTTTAAAATAATTAAAAGTCCGTCAATATCATCACTTTGCTCAATGGAAAACAAAAGCGGAACTAAATGCTCGTACTTGGTTGCCTTTTGACCCTCTGGTAGAGCGTAATGCCCCTCGATTTGACCAATAATGCTCATACAGTGTATGCGCTCGCCGGAGCCCTCTGCGGTAATACCTCCGCTTTGCTCGATTATGTCCTGCTCGTCTGCCTGCTTTTGTAGCTTTTCTTCATTATTATAATTGTTATTCATATCACACCTCGAATAATATATAATGTAGTTTTTGGCACTAAATAAAAAAATATTCAAAAAATTAAAAATACCTCTTGACAAGAGGAAGAAATAGTGATAAAATAGGCAAGCCTTGAAGGAAACGAGTCAAGAAAAGCCTTGAAAAACAAGGGAAAAACAACTTTTTCAAAAAAAGTTTAAAAAACT
>SVRE01000057.1 GCA_015065005.1 Oscillospiraceae bacterium | reverse complement strand
TGTCAGACGTGTGCGATGTAACAACTGCAATGCTCATTAAAAGAGAAATATCTGACGGTGTTATCGCTCCCGGCTATACAGATGAGGCTCTTGAGATTTTGAAGTCCAAGAGGAAGGGTAACTACAATATTGTAAAAATCGACCCAAATTACGTGCCTGAGGTACAGGAAACAAAGCAGGTTTTCGGTATCACATTTGAGCAGGGCAGAAATAATTTTAAAATTGACAGAGAGCTTTTGTCTGACATTGTTACAAAGAACAAGGAATTTACCGAGGATGCAATAACAGACCTTATAATATCCTTAATTACACTTAAGTACACCCAGTCTAACTCTGTATGCTATGCATATGACGGACAGGCTATCGGTGTTGGTGCAGGTCAGCAGTCAAGAATTCACTGTACACGCTTGGCAGGTACAAAGGCTGATACATGGCATCTCCGTCAGCACGAAAAGGTTCTTAACCTTCCATTCTTGCCTACAATTGCACGTCCTGACAGAGATAACGTAATTGACGGCTATATCAATAAGAATGAAGAGGATGTGTGCGCGGACGGTGTATGGCAGAAGTACTTTACATCTCAGCCTGAGCCATTAACAGCTGAGGAAGCAAGAGCATATCTTGACACAATTACAGGCGTTAGCGTAGGCTCTGATGCGTTCTTCCCATTCAGTGACAATATTGAAAGGGCAAGAAAGAGTGGCGTTTCCTTTATTGCTGAGCCGGGTGGATCCATCCGTGATGACCTTGTTATTGAGTGCTGTGATAAGTACGGCATTGTAATGGCATTTACAAAAATGAGACTTTTCCATCATTAATGAGGTGGCAAAATGAAGGTATTAGTTGTTGGTGGCGGCGGACGTGAGCACGCCATTATAAGAAAGCTTAAAGAAAGCAAAAAGATTACCAAAATCCACGCAACCCCAGGTAACGGCGGTATGTATAAGGAAGCAAAAACCGTTAATATAGGTGCAAAGGATATTGATGCCATTGTTAAATATGCTGTTGATAATAAAATCGACTATGCGGTGGTAGCACCTGATGATCCACTTGTTTTGGGTTGTGTTAACGCACTTGAAAAGGTGGGCATTCCTGCCTTTGGTCCCCGTGCTGAGGCCGCTATTATTGAGGGTAGTAAGGTTTTCTCCAAAAATCTTATGAAAAAATACGGTATTCCAACAGCGGATTATCATGTTTTCTCTGATGCAAATGAAGCGCTTGATTTTATAAAAACAGCACCAATCCCAACAGTTATCAAGGCTGATGGTCTTGCGCTCGGTAAGGGCGTAATTATCGCTTTTACAAGAGAGGAAGCAATTGATGCTATCAATTCCGTTATGACCGACAAAAAGTTCGGTTCAAGCGGTGACAATATAGTTATCGAAGAGTTTTTGGAGGGTCCTGAGGTTTCTGTTCTTGCTTTTACAGACGGTAAGTGCGTAAAGCCTATGATTTCTTCCATGGACCACAAGCGCGCCCTTGACGGGGATAAGGGCTTGAACACAGGCGGTATGGGCACAATTGCACCAAACCCATACTATACAAAGGAAATAGCTGATGTATGTATGGAAACTATTTTCTTGCCAACCATAGAGGCTATGAACAAAGAGGGCAGAACCTTTAAGGGCTGCTTGTACTTTGGTCTTATGCTTACAAAGAACGGACCTAAGGTAATTGAATATAACTGCCGTTTTGGCGACCCTGAAACACAGGTTGTTCTGCCGCTTTTGGAAAGTGATTTGTTTGAGATTATGCAAGCGACAACAAACGGCACCTTAGCTGACTGTGAGGTTAAATTCTCTGATAAGAGTGCTTGCTGTGTAATTATGGCATCTAAGGGATATCCCGAAAAGTACGAAAACGGCTTTGAAATGGTTATTCCCGAGGAAATAGAAAAATCTGTATATGTTGCAGGCGCAAAGTATGAAAACGGAAAGATTTATTCCGCAGGCGGACGTGTGCTTGGCGTTACAGATGTTAATAAAACCTTAAAGGGCGCAATAGACGGTGCCTATGCAAAGGTAAATAAAATTAAATTTGACAATGCGTTTTATCGCCACGACATAGGTGCAAGAGCGCTTTTGGCAACGGAGGAGAAATAATGGTATATCGCATTTATGTAGAAAAGAAGGATGGCCTTCAAAACGAAGCAAACGGCTTGCTTTCAGAGCTTAAGACCTTCTTGGGTATTGACTCGGTTGAAAAGATCAGAATCTTTAACCGTTACGATGCTGAAAATATTACTGAAGAGCTTTTTGACTATGCTGTAAAGACAGTGTTTTCTGAGCCACAGCTTGATAATGCATCAAAAACAATTGATTTAAGCGGAGCAACAGTATTTGCAACAGAATATTTGCCCGGTCAGTTTGACCAGCGCGCTGACTCTGCGGCACAGTGTATTCAGCTTATTTCTCAAGGTGAAAAGCCTACAATTCAAAGCGCTAAGGTTTATGCGCTTTACGGAAATATCAGCGAGGAGACACTTGCAAAGATTAAAAAGTATGTTATTAACCCTGTTGAGGCAAGAGAGGCTGACCTTGGTGAGAAAACAACCTTAAAGGCAGAGTATGACATCCCAACTGAGGTTGCAACCTTAGACGGCTTTATTGACCTTGACGAAAACGGACTCAACGATTTTGTTAAGTCATACGGCCTTGCAATGGATCTTGACGATATTAAATTCTGCCAATCCTATTTCAAAACAGAGAAGAGAAACCCAACTATTACCGAAATCAGGATGATAGATACATATTGGTCTGACCACTGCCGTCACACAACCTTCTCAACAACAATTGACAGTGTTAAGTTCCACGATGAGGTTCTTGAAAAGACCTATAATGAATACATTGAAACAAGAAAAGAGCTTAACAGAACAAAGCCGATTAACTTAATGGATATTGCAACATTGGCTGTTAAATATCTTAAGAAGGAAGGCAAGCTTGAAAAGCTTGATGAGAGTGAGGAAATCAATGCTTGTACAGTTAAGATTGATGTAACTGTAAATGGCGTAACTGAGCCTTGGCTTTTGCTCTTCAAGAACGAAACACACAACCACCCAACAGAAATTGAGCCATTTGGCGGTGCGGCTACCTGTATCGGCGGTGCTATCCGTGACCCGCTTTCCGGACGTTCATATGTTTACGGCGCTATGCGTTTGACAGGCGCGGCAAACCCATTAAAGCCAATTAACGAAACTATTGAGGGTAAGCTCCCACAGAGAAAGATTGTTACAACTGCGGCAGCAGGTTATTCATCATACGGTAACCAAATCGGTCTTGCAACAGGCATTGTTGATGAGATTTATCATGACGGTTACGCTGCAAAGCATATGGAGGTTGGTGCGGTTATTGCAGCGGCTCCTGCTAAGAACGTAAGACGTGAGGTTCCCGCTGACGGCGATATTGTTGTTCTCCTCGGTGGACGTACAGGACGTGACGGCTGTGGCGGCGCTACAGGCTCATCCAAGTCCCATACTGTTGAGTCCCTTGAAAGCTGCGGCGCAGAGGTTCAGAAGGGTAATGCGCCTGAGGAAAGAAAGCTTCAAAGGCTTTTCCGTAACTATGACGCTTGCAGAATGATTAAGCGTTGTAATGACTTTGGTGCAGGCGGTGTTTCCGTTGCTATCGGTGAGCTTGCTGACGGTCTTATGATTGACTTGAACGCAGTTCCAAAGAAGTATGACGGTCTTGACGGTACTGAGCTTGCAATCAGTGAATCCCAGGAGAGAATGGCTGTTGTAATTGAGGCACATAATGTTGAAAAGTTTATGGCTCTTGCTAACAAGGAAAATCTTGAGGCAACTGTTGTTGCAAAAATTACAGCCGAGCCAAGACTGAGAATGACCTGGAACGGCAAGACAATTTGCGATATTTCAAGAGAATTTTTGAATTCCAACGGTGCTGAAAAGCATATTGATATTGAGTGTAACAAGGTAGAGTGCTACAAGAAGGAAGCTCCTGCAAGCTTTGAACAGGGCATAGTTGACGTAATGTCCGACCTTAACGTATGCTCTAAGAGAGGCCTTAGCGAGCGCTTTGACTCTACAATCGGCGCGGGCACAGTGCTTATGCCGTTTGGCGGTAAGTATCAAAAGACACCTATCCAGGCTATGGTACATAAGATTTCCTGTGAAAAGGGTCACACTGATGACTGCTCACTTATGTCCTGGGGCTATAACCCATACATTTCAGAAAAGAGCCCATATCACGGCGCTTACTTGGCGGTAATCGAGTCCGTTTCTAAGCTTATTGCAACAGGCGCTAAGTTTGAGGATGTATATCTTACATTCCAGGAATACTTTGAAAAGCCAACCAAGAACCCAACCCGTTGGGGCAAGCCTTTATCTGCACTTTTAGGCGCATTTAAGGCTCAAAAGGAGCTTGGCATCGGTGCTATCGGCGGTAAGGACTCTATGAGCGGTTCATTTGAAAAGCTCGACGTTCCACCTACACTTATTTCCTTCGCTGTTACAACTGAAAAAATTGAGGACATTGTTTCTCCTGAATTTAAGAAGGCCGGCTCAAAGGTAGTTATGCTATCTCCTGAGTATGATGAAAACCATTTGCCAAAAACAGAATCCTTGCTTGCAGTATATGAAAAGGTCGCAGCTCTTGTAAGAAACAAGAAGGCACTTGCTGTTTATA
The DNA here is from genome assembly GCA_015065005.1 of Oscillospiraceae bacterium. Lineage (GTDB taxonomy): Bacteria > Bacillota > Clostridia > Oscillospirales > CAG-272 > RGIG2000. The sequence continues at coordinate 6,955 of SVRE01000057.1, read as the reverse complement.
CACCAACAATCGGCGGTGTATGTGAGGCTGTTGTTAAGATGGCTATGGGTAACGGCTACGGCTTCAAGTTTGATGACGGTCTTACAATGGATGATATCTTCGGCTACAATTACGGTTCATTTATTATAGAGCTTGACTGTACCTGCGATATCGGTAAGCTTATCGGTTATACAACCGATGATTACAAGTTTGCATATAGCGGTAAGGAAATCTGCGCTTGTAAGGTAAATGAAGCGTACGAAAACAAGCTTGAAAGCGTATACTCCTGCAATATTGCTTATAATGAGGAAAAGCCACAAACAGTTTCCTACGAAGCCGAAAAGCGTTTTGGCGCTAACATCAAGGTAAATAGACCTAAGGTGCTTATTCCTGTATTCCCGGGTACAAACTGTGAATTTGACTCTGCAAAGGCAGTTGAGGACGCAGGCGCTGAAAGCGAAATCTACGTTATTAACAACTTAACCGCTGACGGTATTAAGAGAAGCGCCCAAGAGTTTACACAAAAGATTAAAGAATCTCAAATGATCTTTATCCCTGGTGGATTCAGCGGCGGTGACGAGCCTGACGGTTCAGGTAAGTTTATTACTGCATTCTTCCGCGGTAATGATGTTAAGGCGGCAGTTACAGACTTGCTTGACAATCGCGGAGGCTTGATGTGCGGTATTTGTAATGGCTTCCAGGCACTTGTTAAGCTTGGCCTTGTTCCATTCGGCAAGATTATCGACACTGATGAAAATTGCCCAACCTTGACCTTTAATAACATCTCAAGACACCAGTCTAAGATTGTAAGAACAAGAATTGCATCAAATATGTCACCTTGGCTCTATGATTGCAATGTTGGCGATATTATCAACGTTCCGATTTCTCACGGTGAAGGTAAGTTCTTGGCAAATGATGAAACAATAAAGATGCTTATTGAAAACGGACAAATCGCAACTCAGTACGTTGACTTGAACGGGGATGCAACCTATGATATCCAATACAATCCAAACGGTTCAACTCTCGCAATAGAGGGTATTACATCACCTGACGGACGTGTATTCGGTAAAATGGGCCACTCCGAGCGTATCGACAATGGTCTTTACAAGAACGTTTACGGCGAATACGACATCAAGATGTTTAAGTCCGCAGTTAAGTTCTTCAAATAATTAACATAAAACCGCACGGAGCAATCCGTGCGGTTTTTGTGTATAGGTGATTTGTCACCCTGTGCGAACAGGTATTTTTGCTTACCCCATTTTTTGTTGACTTTTACAAATGTATATTGTATAATTAATGTAGAAAGAGTGAAAGGAGATATTTTATGAAACGCATAATTTTTATTTTGATGACACTACTTTTGATTTTTGCTATATTTGGATGTAACAGTGAGGATACGAACACCAACACATCGAGCACGCAGAGCGAGCTTGACGCAAGTACTACTGACGATAATGACGAAAAAGAGCAATATATTCCATTCAACTACACAAAGAATGGGGTTGACGAATTTTACACCCTGTTTCAGGAAACTATGCACGACTACGATATGAAGCAGTTTCTAAAGGAAAAATGCTACAATGTTACTCCGCAAGAGGTTTCTGAAGCAACGGATGCTAAAATATTTAAGTTTTTCGACAATTCCGCTTCCTTTGTTTTAATCGACAATGAAATCTACGAAATATGCATCTGTTTAGGTGGTTATGGTTTTATCAATGCCGTGCCCTGTGATTTTGACGGAGATGGAAGCTTGGAATTGCTCGTTGCTTCTTCTTGGGGTTCTGGCTTGCACCGTTCAGAAATTTCTGTTTTTGACTTAACTGATAAGTCTTTTGAGATATACTACAGCACACAGGACCTGTCCAGTGCTGGCAATTATATTGAGTTGGTAGTACAGTCAAAAGAAAATAATGACGGAACAGTTACATATGAGCTATATTCCGTTGACTATGAGTCCGCTTTAGTAGGTGACAACTTCACACTTGCCTACAAAATAATCGAGCTGCACGGTATCATAGAAAACGTTGATGGAGTACCCACATTTAAGCAAACTACAAATGAATAAAAGTTAAAAGGCTGCCGCAAAAGCGACAGCCTTTTTGGTAGGAACACCTCATCCGTATGCTTCGCATCCACCTTCTCACACTGGAGAAGGCAAAGGAAAAATTTTACTATTTAATTCTGTTAAATATACACTAATTTTGTTGTTTTAAGCCTTCTCCAGTGGGAGAAGGTGTCAACTTTGTTGACGGATGAGGTGTACCACTTATATTATTGACTTTAAACCAATACTATGTTATAATTGTTGTGTAAAATTATCCATAAGGAGAAAATTATGCTAACTGCGAAAAATCCCATATTAACAGGCTTTCACCCTGACCCTTGCTTACTTCGGGTAGGGGAGGATTACTATCTTGCAACGTCAACATTCCAATGGTTTCCGGGTGTACAGCTTTATCACTCCCGTGACCTTGTAAACTGGGAGGAAATGCCATCCCCACTCCGCCGAAAGTCACAGCTTGATATGGTGGGAAATCCAAATTCAGGCGGTATTTGGGCGCCTTGCCTGACCTATAACAACGGAACTTACTACCTTATATATACTAATACAAAGAATTTCCACGGTATATTCAAGGATGTGCATAACTATCTTGTAACAACCACAGACTTATATGGTGAGTGGAGTGAGCCGATTTACTTAAACTCAAGCGGATTTGACCCATCATTATTTCACGATGATGACGGACGTAAATATCTGCTTAATATGCGTTGGGACCCACGTATGGAGAACCACGCATTTTCCGGCATTTTAATGCAGGAATACTCCGAAAAAGAGGGCAAGCTGATAGGCGAGGTTAAAAACATCTTTTCGGGTACAGCGATTGGCGCTACCGAAGCACCGCACCTATACAAGATTAACGGCTATTATTACTTAATGGTAGCTGAGGGCGGCACAATGTATAACCACGGTGTGCAAATGGCACGCTCAAAGAATATATGGGGTCCCTATGAGGTTGATCCACAACCACTTTTAACTGTACGTGACAATCCAAGCTCATATTTGCAAAGAACAGGACATGGCTCTTTGATAAATACACCAAACGGAGATTGGTACGTTGCATATCTTTGCGGACGTCCAATCGGCGAAAAGGGAAGATGTACATTAGGCAGAGAAACCTGTATAGCTGAGGTAAAATGGGATGAAAACGGCTGGATAAGGCTGAAAAATGGCGGTACAACACCACCAACGGAGTATAATTCTTACTTGCCCGAGTGCAAGGTTGCGCAAATACCGGAAACAGACGTGTTTGATATGGATAAATTACCGTCAAGATACAATTCATTGCGTATCCCCTTTGATGAAATCGGCTCCTTGTCTGCGCGCAAGGGTTATCTGCGTCTTTACGGTCACGAGGCAATTACCTCTTGGAATAAGCAGTCTATGGTAGCGCGCAGGCTTCAGCACCATAAGGCAGAAGCAACCGTGGAAATGGAATTTAACCCTAAGAATTTTCAGCAAACAGCGGGACTGAGCGTTTTCTACGATACATATAATTTCTTCTATTTATATATGTCATATGAAGCGGAGGGTAAAAATGTTCTGCGTATAATAGTTCGTGACAGCCTTAAATTCTATGACCCACTAATGAAGGGCATTGACATCGGCACTGCAACAAAGGTATGGCTCCGCGCGGAAATAATAGAATGTACCCTGCAGTTTTATTATTCCTTAGACGGAATAGAGTATAACAAAATTGCCGGCGTGCTTGATTGCTCAAACCTTTCCGATGAGGCATATTGTGATATCGACCACGAGGGCCACACAGGAACTTATATAGCTATGTGCTGTAACGACCAATCCACAGGCGAAAACGAAAACCGTTGCTTTGCCGATTTTAAGAGTATAAATTACAAGGAAATTCAATAAAGAAAAAGAGGCAATTAAAATTGCCTCTTTTGTGTTATTTTTCTTTTATGAATGAGCAAATAGCATCAACACTTGCATCAATACCGATGGAGCTGTCAATCATAAGCTCGTAATTATCCTTGTCACCCCAAGTAAGAGAAGAAATATTTTTGTAATAGGAGGCTCTTGCCTTGTCAGAGCGAGCAATGTTTTTCTTTGCTTCCTCCTTTGTGTCACCGTAAACCTCCATAACTCGGTTGATACGGTATTCCTCAGGGGCATATATGAAAATGCGTACAACATTATCATAGTTTCTAAGTACATAATCAGCCGCCCTGCCTACAATAACAGAGGAGCCTTGATCGGCAATTTTACGGATGATTTTATCCTGTGCCACAACCGCCTGCTGTACAACATCTGTGCTTAAATACAAGCTGTGCATCAAAGCAGGAGAGTTTTTATTAATATCAGAAATAAACTCCTTGTCAAGGCCGCTTTCCTGTGCAGCCAAGGCTGTCATTTCCTTATAGTAAAAAGGAATATTTAATTTTTCAGCAACTAATTTGCCGATTTGCTTGCCGGAAGATCCATGCTCTCTTGAAATGGTAATAATAACACCCTTCTTAGATGGCTTTAAAGCAACCTCTTGATTTTCCTCTGCTTTAATGCTGTTGGTTTTCAAGGATTTCATAAATGTAACTGTTAAAGCAACCGCAACAATCATAGCGATTAAATCCGCAATTGGTGCTGCAAATAAAATTGCCTCTACATTACTGAAAATAGCGGGTAAAATTATAACAAGCGGAACAAAGCATACTATATCACGAATCATAGATGCGATAACCGCACGAATTGGCTTTCCAACCGCTTGGAAGAAAATTGATGTCATTTTAACAATCAGTGTAAATGTTACAAGACACAAGAATATGCGGAAGGTTTTTTCTCCAAAAATCCAATAGTCATCGGGATTCGGTATATTTGTAGGAGCGCCGAACATTCCAACAACCGCACGCGGAGCTAATTCAAAAAGCAAGGTTGATGCCAAGCCAATAACAACAGTACATAAAAGCGTTTTGCGATAAAGCTCTTTAACTCTTTCGTAATTCTTAGCCCCCATATTATAGCTGATGATAGGCTGGCAACCAAGAACGATACCTACTACAAGGTTAACAACAACAGTAAATACCTTGCTTTCAATACCTATTATAGCAATCGGTATATCAACGCCATATTGTGACTGTGCGCCGTATTTAGCAAGAAGTATATTACATACTAAGGAAATAATAACGATTGTTGTTTGCGTGATGAAGGAGGACGCACCAAGCGTTAAAGCACCCTTGAATTCCTTAAAATCAGGAATAAAGCTCTTAAGCTTTAGCTTAAATGTTTTGGTTCTGAAAAAGTATACAAGGCTTATAATAAATGAAACAGTTTGACCGATAACAGTTGCAAGCGCTGCACCAAACATTCCCCACTTAGTACCAAAGATAAATACAGGGTCAAGAATGATGTTAGTAACTGCTCCTGCAAGCATAGAAACCATTGACCAGGTAGGGCTTCCGTCTGCACGAATAACTGCATTCATCATATTAGAAAGCATATAAATCGGGAAAAATGCGAGAATAACATCAAAATATTCGATAGCATAACCGATACTGTTTGAAGAAGCACCAAATAGTGTTAAAAGCTGTGTTTTTAAGGGATAAAATATCGCCATTAAAACTAAGCTTGAAATTAATGTAACTGTAATGCCGGTTCCAATCGCTTTATGCGCATTTTGTGAATCATTTTTGCCTTGACAAATGTTTAGGTATGCCGCACAACCGTCACCAAAGCACCAAGCGAATGCCTGTGAAATAATAAAAATAGGAAATACAACGCCTGTTGCCGCATTTCCAAGAGCGCTTAATTCGCTGTTGCCAATAAAAATTTGGTCAACAATATTGTAAAGCGCACTGATTAAAAGTGATAGTACACAAGGAATAGAAAACTTAAGCATCAGCTTTGTAATTTTTTCTGTTCCCAAAAATTGTGAATTGTCCATTGTTGAAAAAGACCTCCATTATTGTATTTGGAGTCTTTATCTGAGAAAAGCTACCTGAAAACTACGTAAAACAGTAAAACAGAGCGTAGAATCTGTCGTGATTCTACGCTCATTGGCTGTTCGACCTCAACATTATAGCATTTTTTCTTTGTTTTGTCAAAGAGTTTTTTATAAAAATTTGGCTAAAAAAGGTACTAATTTTCAGTCCTTGCATATTATTCAATAAAAGTTGAATTATTTTTCAAAAAACCTAAAAAATTGTTAAAAAGGTATTGACAACACTTTAGCGTAGTAGTATAATAAAGCATATTTATTTTTTACAACCTTAATATATCTATATATTAACGGCTGTAATGCGTTTTTTGGAGGATAGAATTATGAGTAGAGTTTACAATTTTTCAGCAGGACCGTCAATGCTTCCTTTACAGGTTTTGGAAGCGTGTGCAAAGGATATGCTTGATTACAACGGTAGCGGTATGTCCGTTATGGAAATGAGCCACCGTTCACCTGTATATGATGAGATTATTAAGGATGCTGAGGCTAAGCTCCGTCAGCTTATGAATATTCCTGACAATTATAAGGTTCTTTTCTTGCAGGGCGGTGCATCAACACAGTTTGCAGCAGTTCCGCTAAACCTTATGAACAAAAACAAGAAGGCTGACTACATTGTTTCCGGTCAGTTCTCAGGTAAGGCGCAGAAGGAGGCTACAAAGTACGGTGATGTAGCAATTGCCGCTTCCAGCAAGGACGCTAACTTCTCATTTGTACCAAAGACAGACAGAAGCTCCTTCCGTCCCGATGCTGACTATGTACACATTTGCTTCAATAACACAATTTACGGTACAAAGTTCCCATATATCCCCGATACAGGTGATATTCCGCTCGTTGCAGATATGTCATCCTGCATTATCAGTGAGCCTGTTGATGTTTCAAAGTTTGGTATGATTTATGCAGGCGCGCAAAAGAATATGGCACCTGCAGGTCTTACTGTTGTTATCATCCGTGAGGATTTGATGGGTAACGCA